>JACDBQ010000515.1 GCA_013694845.1 Acidobacteriota bacterium | reverse complement strand
GGTCTACGGCGTCGGGACGCTACCCACCATGCTCGCCGGCGCCACCGACATGGCACAGGTGCGCGCGCGTGGCGTCCAGTGCTACGGCATCGGCCCGATGACCGACAGGGAAGATGCTCCGAAGGGCTTCGGCCCGCACAGTGACCAGGAACGTATCCTTGAAGAGGGCTTCCAGCAGTTCGTCCGCGCGCACTGGGAGATCGTGAGGGACCTGGCCGCGTCGCGGTAGGTCGCGGTGAGTGATGCTTCCGGGATGTGTTATGCGGAACGTGCAGGCATAATGCAGTCACCGGACTATCACCCATGGACAAATCGCGCCGTCAGTTTCTCGAGATGAGTGGCGCCGCCGCCGCGGCCCTTGGCCTGCCGCTGCCGCATGCGGAGGCGCAGCCCCAGCCCGCCGGCGCATCGTCTACGTCGTCCGTGTATCTGGCGGGTGACGGAATCGGGCTCCAGCCAGCCGAATACGCGGGCGAGCTGGCCCGGCTTTGCGCCGCGTCGGCGCTTACGCCCGACGAGTACGGCCTTGGCGGCATCGTCGCCGACGCGGAAGTGTTTTTCGCGAAACTGCTCGGGAAGGAGCGGGCGGTGTTCATGCCAACCGGCACGCTCGCCAACCACCTGGCGATTCGTGCACTCGCTGGCGATCGCCGCAGGATCATCGTGCAGGACGTGAGCCACGTGTACAACGACACCGGTGATGGCTGCCAGGCGCTGAGCAGCCTGACGCTGCTGCCGCTGGCGCCCGAGCGCGCGACGTTCACCTGGGCCGAGGTCGAGCGGGTGCTGAGCCGCACAGCGTCGGGGCGGGTCGCGACGGCGGTCGGAGCGATCTCCATCGAGTCTCCGGTGCGCCGGCGAGCGGGCGAGCTGTTCGATCGCGCGGAGATGGAGGCTATCTGCACGGAAGCGCGGCGGCGCGGCATCCGGTCTCACCTTGATGGCGCCCGCCTGTTCATTGCCTCGGCGTATACCGAAATCTCTCCGGCTGAATACGCCGCGCCCTTCGATACGGTGTACGTGTCGTTGTGGAAGTGCTTCAATTCGCAGAACGGCGCCATCCTGGCCGGACCCGCGTCTGTGCTCGACGGCCTGTTTCACGTGCGGCGGATGTTCGGCGGCGCGCTGTGGAACGCCTGGCCATTTGCACTGATCGCGAAGCGCTACGCGGAGGGGTTCGTCGAGCGCCTGACGTCTGCGGTGACGGTGTCTGAAGCATTCATGCGCGAGGTGGCGGGCCCGCGCATCAACATCGAGCGCGTGCCCAACGGATCCAACATCTTTCGTTTGATCGTCAACGGCCGCCCGCCCGACGCATTGCGCGATCGTCTGCGTGCCGCCTCGATCGTCCTGCCCCCGCCCGTGATGGGGCCCGACGGCGCGGTGTTCGTTCTGCAGGTCAACGAGAGCTGGAACCGGACGACCGGTGCGCGGCTGGCCGAGGCATTCAATCGCGCCATGGCGGGATGACGGCAGTCTAAGCCACGACTGGGTGGTAGCCTGCATCACCTCTGCCTGCCCGTGCCCGCCGTTGGCGGTGCCCCAGGACATCCAGATTCCACAACAGGTTCGGTTACAGGTTCTCTTCGCGGAAGACTGCGGGCGCAGCGAGACTCCGTCCGCGGCCGGCTCCACCAGAAGTCTCCAAACAGAACGTGAGAGCAGCTGATGAAAATCCTCAGGAACGTACTGCTGATCGGCGGGCTTGCGCGGTCGGCGCAGTGCCAGTGATGGGCCAAGTGCACACATACTTCAATCCGGGCACCGTCTGGACCGTCACGATGATCCAGATGACGTCTGGCATGGACCAGATGTACCTCCAGTACCTCGACACCTCATTCAAGAAGTCGGAGGACGCGCAGGTGAAGGCCGGCTTCCAGAAGTCATACAAGATTCTCCGGACGTTGGACGACAGCGGGACGTGGAACCTGCTGATCCTGCGGGAATATGCCAGCCTCGCCTCGATCGAAGCGAACGTCGA
This sequence comes from Acidobacteriota bacterium, assembly GCA_013694845.1. GTDB lineage: Bacteria > Acidobacteriota > Vicinamibacteria > Vicinamibacterales > 2-12-FULL-66-21 > JACDCA01. The sequence goes on along the minus strand of JACDBQ010000515.1, from coordinate 547 downwards.
GAAGGCTGATGCCCTGTCGCAACAGTCGGTCGGCAACGACGAGGCGCAGATGCAGGGCTATCAGGACCGCAGCAAGTACCGCGCGGTCGTCGGCACGAAGTACGCTCGCGAGCTGATCCTGAAGTAGGAGATCCGACCGAAAGATCGAGGCGGCTCCGCACTGCCGCCTCGATCCCATGCCACCGCGGCGCCGTGCGCGCCTCGCCCTCTCCGCCGATGACGTTCCAGTCCTGCCGTCGCACTCTTTCGGACGAGAATTGGTCACCCACGTGGCGCTCGCCCTGTCGCCTGAGTTACCCGGGGCGGCGCATAATGCACTCCACCAAGGAGGGCTTTATGGGCCGATCGCTCCGCCGCGAAATCCGATTCCTTCGCGTCTACGCCATCACCAATTCCCTCATCCTCGTCGTCCTCTGCACGGCGGCTTTTCGCCAGGCCGCGACCGGCGCGCACTGGGAGATCGTGAGGGACCTGGCCGCGTCGCGGTAGGCCCCGGCGGGTCAGGCTCCTCTGCCAGCGGGACACCCCGCGGCCGCTCCTCCAGACC
>JACDBQ010000513.1 GCA_013694845.1 Acidobacteriota bacterium | reverse complement strand
CCCCCACGGGTCTGCGCCAGGTCGGAGTGTCCGGCCGGAGCAGCTACGGTTGCCTACCACGGACCTGCCCATGGACGCACCCGCTCGCCGTCGCGGGTCGCGGTTGCGCTGTATAGACGAGCCAGTTGCGGAAATCGTCCAGTGCGGTGAGCCATCCGCCTCCGGTGCGGTGAATTCACGCGCGCTTCGGCGAGATGTCTCCCTCACTGCTGCCTCCGATGAACTCGAGAACTGCGGGGCTAGGCCTTTCGGCAAATTGGGCCGATTTCGGCCGGCATGACGGTTTAGAGACCGTCAGCTTTGACGTCCGCGCTGGTGCCCGTCAGCTTCGTGTGATCGGGGGACGGGTCTGCAATCAAGGCGGAGTGGTACAACCCGTGGCTGTCATAGGCATGTACAACTGCCGTCCGGTTTCGACGGGCGCACGTTGTCGTGTGACGCCGGCGGCGCCAGCAGCCTATGACCGCACCAGAAACGTTCGATCTCATCGTCATCGGAGGCGGGCCCGCCGGCTCGACGGCTTCCACCCTCGTCGCGCTGCAGGGGCACCGGGTGCTCCTGCTGGAGAAGGAGCCGTTTCCCCGGTATCAGATCGGGGAATCGCTCCTGCCGCTCACCATTCACGCCATCTGCCTCATGCTCGGCGTTCTGGACGAGATCAAGCACGCCAGCTTCGTCCCCAAGTTCGGCGGCGTGTTCCGGTGGGGCACCCGCGAGGAGCCGTGGCACTTCACCTTCGGCACAGTACGCGATCTCGAGAAGGCCGGCGCTGGGTATGCCTATCAGGTCGAGCGCTCGCGCTTCGATCAGATTCTGCTGAACAACGCGCGCCGGCGGGGTGTCGACGTACGGGAGCAGCACGCCGTGATCCACCCGCTCCTCGACGATGGCCGCGTCACTGGTGTGCGGTTCGTCGATGCCGCCGGCCGCGAGCGCACCGCCCGAGCGCGGTTCGTCGTCGACGCGTCGGGGAACGCGAGCCCGCTCTACCGGCATGTCGGCCGCCGCGTCTATTCGGAGTTCTTCCGCAACGTGGCGTTGTTCTGTTATTTCCACAACGCGGGCCGGATGCCCGGCGACCAGGCCGGAAGCGTTTTGTCCGCGGCCTTCAACGAGGGCTGGTTCTGGTTCATTCCGCTTTCCGACACGCTCACGAGCGTCGGCGCGGTGATTGCGCGCGAGCACGCGGACAGGCTGCAACAGGATCACGAATCAGCGATGCGGGGGTTCATCGACTCGTGTCCCCTGATCAAGAAGCTTCTGTCGCCGGCCACGCGCGTCACCGAGGGGCCGTACGGAAGGTTCCGCGTGCGCAAGGACTATTCGTACACCACGACCCATTTCTGGCGCCCGGGTCTTGTCCTGGTCGGCGACGCGGCATGCTTCATCGATCCGATCTTCTCGTCCGGCGTGCACCTGGCGACCTATTCGGCGCTCCTGGCCGCACGCTCGATCAACACCGCCTTGCGAGGCGACGTCGACGAGCGCCGGGCCTTCACAGAGTTCGAACATCGCTATCGGGCGGAGTTCGAGAACGTCTATGCCTTTCTCGTCAGCTTCTATGACGTGCATCAGGACGAGCGGTCGTACTTCTGGCGGGCGCGCAAGATCCTCAAGACCACGGAGCCGGAGAACGAAGCGTTCGTGAGGTTGATCTCAGGCTTTTCGACAGTGGAATCGAACATCTTCGAGACCGCCAGCCGCGTCAGCGCGCAGATGAAGGCCTTCGAGATGTCCGAGAGTCGCGAATCGCTTTGCCGGATCGAGGAACTGGCGCGCCCCAACCCCAAAGCTATTCGAGCGCCCGGGCAGTCAGCTGATGGCGGTCCGCCCGAAAGCCCCAGTCGGCCAGGCGGTCTGGTGACGAGCCGTGACGGTTTTCACTGGATGATCCCGGCGGGCTGAGAACTGTACTGACCGGGCCAAGGCCGCATGTGTGGCCTCGAGCTTGGCACCATCGCGACCGGAGAGGCCTCCATGGGCCTCGGCCAGCGATTTGGGCGGGCTATTCGTGTGGGAGTCGCAATTGGTGAGAAGCAACGTCCGGACCCGCGCCGGATGCCGGGCCGCGAGCAGCTGCGCCACGGCGCCGCCGCTGTCGTTTGCGACGACATCGACCGCATCGATCGACAGGGTGTCGAGAACGGCAGCGATCATGTCGGATTGCGCGACGGGCGAGAGACCTCGGGGACTACACCGAGGACTCCGACGCCCGCATCGAGATTCGGCACGAGGAGGCGTTTCGCGATCCGCAGCTCGCGCTGCAGATCGTCCGGCTCTGGCACGAGCTGGCAGGGGAGGCGCCCGCGAGCCGCTTGTTCGCCGACCAGGTGATGCGCGCGCTGCTCGAGCGCACCAGTCGCTCAGCCCTCGACATCGCGCTCGATGTCGGTTTCAAGACGCCGAGTCATTTCACGTCCCGGTTCCGCCGCGAGTTTGGCGTGACGCCGCGTGCGGTCCGAACTGGCATGCGCTGGGATGCACTGACCGATCGGTAAGAGCCCGTCATGACCCACATCGGGCAGATGAAGTCACAGGTCATCGCGGCCAGCGCCGCCGCGCCCGAAACGCGTGAGATCCTCGGCAGCCGACTGACGACGCAGGCGTGGGGCTAACGCTGCCGGCTCGGTTTCATCCCACGTACAATCTCTTCCATGCCCGTGATCGCGCACAATCCGAAACAGCTGTTTCCACAGTATCGCTGTTACAGCCACGCCATCGAGATCCGGGGTGACTCCCGGCTCCTGATCATCAGCCGCCTCAACGGATTCCAATCAGACGGCACGACGATGCCGGGGTCGTTTGACGAGCAGGCCGAACTGATCTGGACGCACATCCAGAACATCCTGCGATCCGCCGTGGATCTCGGGAATCTGGTGTCGGTTCGAACCTATCTGGCGGACCCTGAAGACGACGCGCACAACGTCCGCATGCGAGTCAGATTTCTGGGCGCTCACCAACCGTCATTGACCGTTGTTTGCTGCCGATTGTTGGATCCCCGCTGGAAGATCGAGGCCATGGCCGCGACGTAACGACGTCGGCTGCCTGTCGCTGAGGGGGTCCAAGCCGTCTCCGCTGCAGTCGTCTCACCCGCCCAACGACGGCAGTTTTGTCTCACGCGGGACGATCTGCTGGCCCTGTTTGACGCGCAGCACGATAGCGTGCGCGTTCGCGAAGTCCGCGAGTGGGTTGCCGCCCAGGACGAGGAAACTGGCCTCGAAGCCACCGGCAAGACGACCAAGCCTGCGGTTGGGGAAGATCGCACGGGGCGTGGCGATGGACCACGCCCGGAGGATCTCGAGGTTCGACATCAGCTGGTGCCCGGCGATCAGATCGGCCTCGACGCGGGCGGTCTGGCGAAACTGGTCGGTGCCTATCACGATCGTATTGCCAGCCCGGCGCATGGCCGCGAAATTGTCGCGAACGACTGCGATCTGCTGCTCAGTGGGCTTCTCCCGCATCCAATCGAGCGTCGTCGCGATGGACACGCCGCGCGCCGCCGCGGCGCGGAGGTCGGCTTCGGCGAGTCGGTAACGATCGGGATGGTCCTTCTCCACGAACGGCATGTGCGCGATGTCGTCAACGCCGGCGGCGATTGCGACATGAAAGTCGTGCGCGTTTTCGATGTGAGCCGAGACGCGGAGGTGTGCCGCGTGAGTCCGCGCGACGATGGCCGGGACCAGCGAGGGATCGATGCCGCGGTTCTTGGGTGTCAACGCAGTGTTGTCGCGGCGTGAGGTGTACTCCTCGGAGTGGACGAGAAAGACCTTCACAAAGTCCGGTTTTCCTGCCATGAGCCGCGGCCAGGCGCGATCGATGTCCTGCTCGGAGGTCACGACAAACAGCGCCTCACCCTCGCCATCGGTCCTGGCCCACTCCGCGGGAAGGACGCCAGCCCCTGCGAGCGCATCGACGATCTCGATCGGGTGACCGTCAGGTCCCGTGAAGCCCTGATGCGCGCTGATGAAGTCGACCGACGCCGCGCCGCCGAGCACGGGGCGCATCTGGTCGTGGATCAGCGGCGCGGTGCCGTGATCCTTCACGTAGAAGATGCCGTCGCGCAGGTGCGTCTGCACGTAGGCGTCGACGAGCGTTGGTTCGAGCCAGTGATTGTGGCCGTCCGCATACGGTGGAACCACGAAGCCGTTCTTGAGATCGACGACGGTGCCGACTCGTCGCGGGCGGGACTCCACGAACGTGTCGCCACCCGCCCACATCGTCTTGGCGACGAACCTCTGGCCATCGAACCACTGGCCGTTGCGATATTCGGTCGCGGGATCCGCTCCGCCTGCCGTCGGCGCGTGGCAGGCCGCCAGACTGAGACCCACCACGACACCAAGAGCACGCTTGAGCGCCCACATCAGCATTCTCCTTTCAGTGCGCCGTGATTCCCGCCATCAGGCGGCCAAGAGATCGATCGAAGACGCGGCGATAGGGAGCCAGCTGTTCTCCAAATCTGCCGCCGCGCTGCAGCAGGACCAGGCCGTGGGCGTGGGCCCACAGGGTCAGGGCGACCTCGTTGGGGTCGTCCTCGCGCAGAGCGCGCGCCGCCATCGCGGCGGCGACGCGATCCGCAAGGAGCGAGAATGCTGCGGACCGACGCGCCCGGAAGTCGTCTGGGAACTGGCGGGTGCGCGGCCGTGGGGTCATGAACATGATCGCGAATACGTGAGGCTCGTTGAGGGCGAACTCGCGGTAGACAATGAGGACGTCCAGGCACTGCTGCAAGGAAGGGCGTGCGCTCGAGAGCCGTCCAAGCCGCGCGACCAGCCGTTCGAAGCCCTCATCGCTGACCGCTTCGAGGAGCGCATCGCGATTGCGGAAGTGGTGGTAGATGGCCGGCGCCGTGACCCCGAGTTTGGCCGCGATCCGTCGCATCGAGAGACCATCTACTCCGGTGCGCCGGTGGATCGCCTTGGCTGCATTCAGGATTCGGGTGCGCGTCTTGGCCATATAGTTGAACGTCGTTAAGGTATCACGTGAACGGCGTTAAGCAAATCGAGCTCAGGCGGGTTGACTGTTCGAGTAGAGCATCCCGGCCTCGACCATCCGGTTGAACAACGCCCGACGCTCAGTGTTCGCCCCACAAAAAGAGGAATGAACAGCGGCCCGCCTTGGTCAGATGCACGTGGGCGTCCCACAGCCCCGGAATCAGGAACTTGCCCGTACCGTTTCCCACCAGCGCAACGGCGCGCCATTGTCGTCGTAGACATTCCCGTACCACCAGTCCGAATCGGGCACGAGCGACACGGCGTATCGCATGGCTTCTTCGATCCTCTCGAAGCCGACCTGGTGAGGAACGGTCCAAACCGCGCCGTTCGCTACCGCTCCATCGAGTCGTCCGCCAAGCGCCTCCAACCGAGCAGTAATAAGTGGCAGGGCTGTGGCGATGGAACTCAGAGCGCCGAACTTCACCGCGAGATTACCCCCACGCTGTATGACCGCGAAACTCCCGCTCGCATGGCCACCACGCGGATGGTGTCCCCTGCTGCAATGCCCTCGACCAGACCTGGAGAGTAGAGGATGCGATAGGCACCACTGGGCAGGAGCTCGACTTCCACCGGCTGCGTCTCGCCTTCGCGCGCACCTGCAACGGCCGGGGCGATGTGCGTACGGTGCTCTTCAGTCATGATCCGCCCGGCAGCAGGTCCACCGGGCCACGTCGCACGGGTGGTGGACTGGTTGCGCGCCTGCAAACGTCATGGTCCGCACTCGAATCCGAAGGCCTGCGCCGCTTGATCACCGTTTCAGCGGCGATCCCGGTGGCCTCCGCATAGACTACCGCGCAATCTGCTCGGCCGGGATCAACCGTGTTTTCGAAAATCCTCGAAGTGTCTTGGGTGAGGTAGCATTCTCAGGCGGTGGCGGTTCCCGCAATTTGTGCCACCGCGGTCTGCGCTCCGAGTGTTTTGGGGGGAGACTGAGATATGCCTGTCAACGTGATCGTCATCGGCGGTCTCGCAGCACTCATCGTGCTTGGTCCCGGTGACCGGCCTCAGACCTGCGAGCGACCTGTGATCAGCCAGGCGGCTACAGTACAAGCGGTTCGCTCGTACTTCCGGAAACGTGGGAGAACGGTCGCCACGTTTGTGGGGTACTCGGGCGCCGAGTATGAAGACAAGGTTGCGATGCTTGCGCGCGCGGCGACTGTTCTCGACGCGCTCGACCCGAAGCAGACGATCGTGAACATCGGGGCGACCGCCGACGGGATCGGGGCGGTGTATGACATCGCCAGGCAGAAGGGTTTCGAGACGACGGGCATCGTGTCCACACAGGCGAGGGACACCAACGCCACCCTCGCGCCGTGCGTCGGGACCGTCTTCTTCATCAGGGACGCGTCGTGGGGCGGCGTGCTCAAGGGAACGAAAAAATTGTCTCCGACGTCCATGGCGATGGTGTCGGCCAGCGACCATGTCATCGCCATTGGAGGTGGGGAAGTCGCACAGGACGAGTTCCAGGCGGCCAGAGGCCTTGGCAAGAAGACCCGGTTCTTTCCTGCGGATATGAATCACGCCATCGCGATTAGCCGGGCGGCGAGGAACGGGCAACCTCCGCCCACCGATTTTCGCGGCGCGCTCGGAGCTGCCATGGGCCCGTCCGGGTCAAGGTAGCGCCACAAGAAGTCCGACGTTTTCGCCCACGGCGGATCGGACAGATCGCCGTCGTGCGACGCCGCGGGCGTTATGAGCCATGAGGACCTTCATGCCGCCGCGTTCAAACAGATCACGCCCCGGATCAATGGTGGATTCAACGGCCTCGCAGAGCGGGAGCGTTTTTACGCGGTTGCGCGCACGACGCTGGGTGCCGGTCGAGGTGACCGGCGGCGTTTCGCGAGGGCCCACTATCCCCTTCGCTCCTTCAGTGGAAGCATTTCAGCGGGGCGCCGAAGCCATCGAAATGGCCTCACGACGAGAACCGAAAACCACCGCGAGGCCGACCCGCCGTAAGGTGCAGGTGAAGTCGGCGTTGTCCGTCGAAGGCCGCGCTGGGACGAAACGCAAGACCGCATCCAGGCTCAAATCGAACTCCAAGTCGAAGCGCAAATCGAAGCCAGAGTCCACCACCGCGAGACCGACACGCATCAAGGCCGCAAGCCGGACGCCAGCCGTGCTCCGGCGCACGGCATCGCCTCCACCGGCAGGCAAGCGGAGAGCCTCGGCGTCTGCCAGTCGCAAGCGTCCGCGCAGCAAGCGTTGATTGATGACGGTCGGCGGTCTGCCTCGGTCCCTCACGCACGTGCGAGGTGTCCTCGAGGAATGGTATCGAGAGAGCCGATTCAGTAACTATCGCCCTTCGCCGAAAGGCTCCGCTCGCGCAAACACGTGATCGAGCGAGCGGCCGCGCCGGACATCAACCTGGATGCGCTGGCCGATAACGAGCTCGGGGCACCATGCCGATACGCGGGAATACCCACGCTGATCTCTGACTGTTCAGCTCGGCCGAAGATCCCCGACAGCTCGGCTGCAGAAACCGCACCGTGCGCACCATTTGGATTGACGACAGGACCACCGGAGTCTTATCGTTCGCCCTCGATCGAAATCGTCCGATGCGGATTGAAGATGGGCTTCGATCGGTGCGTCTCAACTGTTGTTGGAGACGTGCAGGTGACCACCTCTGCCTGAGCGGCTCTCTACAGGAGATCAACGATCATGCCCAGTGCACTGACCTATCCTGGCGTGTACGTCGAGGAAATTCCAAGTGGTGTTCGCACCATCGTCGGTGTGGCCACTTCCATTACCGCATTCCTCGGTCGAGCCCGACGGGGGCCTGTCAATCAGGCGATCACCATCAACAGCTTCGGCGATTTCGAGAAGCAGTTCGGGGGATTGTGGCTGGAGAGCGCGCTCGGCTTTGCGGTGCGCGATTTTTTTTTGAATGGTGGCAGTCAAGCGGTTATTGTCCGGCTTCATAAGGGGTCTCCCACTCAGGGCAACCCGCCGCTGCCGGCGTCGACGGCACCGCTCAGCATCGGCCCGCTGAACTTCGTGGCGTCGAGCGAAGGCAAGTGGGGGCTGGCGCTGCGGGTCACGATCGACAAGAAGAACACCCTCGACGAGGTCGCTGCGCAACTGGGTGTTGCGAAGACGGATCTCTTCAACCTCACCGTCGTGGATACCAGTGCGAACACCGTCGAGCGATATCTGAATCTGACGGTGAAGGACACGCCGCGACGGGTCGACAACGTGCTGCTTGCGGAATCGAGCCTGCTTCGATACAGCGGGAACGTCGACGTGAACGCAAACGTAGCGGAGGGCTCCGACGCAATCGGCGCCCTCGAAGGGACGCTCGCAACCGCCAGGAAAGCGCTGGTCGACAAACAGAATGCCGATCCTGCCGCCAGTACTATCGCGGAAAAGACCGCGATCGATAACGCGAAGACTGCGCTCGACGCCGCGTTGACCAACGCCCGGGATGCCGTTTCCGACGGCGTGGCATTGACCGTTTCAGACCTTCTTCCCAACAACGGCGAGACCGAGAAGAGGGGCTTGTACGCGCTCGAGCAGGTCGATTTGTTCAACCTGCTCTGCATCCCTCCCTACCGCGCCTCGACCGACACGCTGGACGTGGACGTCAACTTCGTCTCAGCGGCGGCCGCCTATTGCGAGAAGCGCAGGGCGATGCTCATCGTGGATGCGCCGAAGGACTGGACGACGAAGGACAACGCCAGGAACAAATTCAACGATGCGGCGACCGACAACGTTGGAACGAAGAGCCGCAACGCCGCCTTGTATTTCCCGCGGTTGCGACAGCCCAACCCGCTTCGTGCCAACCAGCTGGAAACCTTCGCCGCCTGTGGCGCGGTCGCCGGGGTCATTTCGCGCACAGATACGCAGCGGGGGGTGTGGAAAGCGCCCGCGGGGCTCGATGCGTCGCTGGTGGGAGTGCCGGCCCTCAGCGTGCCTCTTACGGACCAGGAGAACGGTGAGCTCAATCCGCTTGGTATCAACTGTCTCCGGGCGTTCCAGGCATCCGGTCGTGTGGTGTGGGGGGCGCGAACGCTGCGCGGATCGGGTCAACTCGCCGATGAGTACAAGTACGTTCCGGTTCGTCGCACCGCGCTCTATATCGAGGAGAGCTTGTACCGCGGCCTGAAATGGGTGGTGTTCGAGCCGAACGACGAGCCGCTGTGGGCGCAGATCCGCTTGAATGTCGGCGCGTTCATGCACAACTTGTTCACCAAGGGCGCCTTCCAGGGCACCTCGCCGCGCGACGCGTACTTCGTGAAGTGCGACAAGCAGACCACCACGCAAAACGATATCGATCTTGGCATCGTGAATGTCGTGGTCGGGTTCGCTCCGTTGAAGCCGGCCGAGTTCGTGGTCATCAAGCTGCAACAGATCGCGGGACAAATTGAGGTTTAGGAAGACACCATGGCACAGTTTACGGTCAACGCGCAGCGGTTCGATCCTTACAAGAACTTCAAGTTCCGGGTCAGGTGGGACGCCAAGTACGTGGCGGGCGTGAGCAAGGTCAGCGCTCTGAAGCGAACCACTGAAGTGGTGAAGCATCGCGAAGGCGGCGATCCCAGCAGCAGCCGCAAGTCGCCCGGTCGAACCGAGTACGAGGCGATCACACTCGAGCGCGGCGTCACCCACGACAAAGAGTTCGAGCAGTGGGCCAACAAGATACACAACCTCGGCGCGGGTCTCGGGTCGGAGGCGTCGACCGACTTTCGCAAGGGCGCCCGTCCTGAAGCGACGCCGACCATCGTTGTTCGAGCGACCCGCGGAGCTCGCTCCCGCATTCAATGCGACGCCCGAAGTGGTCGACGAGGAAGTGGAAGCGGCCCCTCCCGAAGCCCCGCGCCAGCGTCATGGCTCAGCGCCGACGCAATCCATGGCTGTATACCCGTCCGCCCCGCCAGCACCGGCACTTCGCGCGCCTCATCCACCAGTGTCACGTCAAGCGGAACCGCGGGAGCACGCCGCCCCAAACGAGCGAACCGTGATCGTCGAGCGACCGCGCACGGAGATACGAATCGAGGCAATCACGGAGCGGCGGGTCGAGAGGACGATCCTAGAACAGGACGAAACGGTGCGTCGGACGAGGCCGACGCCGCTGTTGACGGAGGATCCTCGCCCGCATCGTGAGATGCGGCCTCCCGTCCCCCCGGCCTTGCGTCACCAGGTTGAGAGATCACAGGCCAAGCCCGCCGGTGAGCTTTCTGTGCCGAAGGCGCCGCCCGCGCCGCCGCGGTCTGTGGAGGCGCGAGCGCTGCGGCAGGCCGCACCGATTCAAACGATTACCGCTGGACGGCAGGATCGCTTGCTCCAGCCAACGCGTCGGGATGCGCCGGAACCGGCCGCGGAGCCGCCGAGCATTCAAGTGACCATCGGGCGAGTCGAGGATCGAGCGACGCCCGGCAGCGACTCGAACGGTTCACGGATCACACCGAGAGGACCCAAGCTGCCACTCGACGAGTACCTGCGCCGGCGCAGTGGGGGGCGGTCATGAGCAGCCCGTTGGCGGTCGCCGGCGTCACGGCCGCGCTCAAGGATCTTCTCAACGACGGGCTGTTGAACCACGACTTGTCGAGCGTCGGCAGCTTCTCGGTCACCGCCTCTGCA
>JACDBQ010000510.1 GCA_013694845.1 Acidobacteriota bacterium | reverse complement strand
AAGCGGTGGACCGCTTCACTGTTTCGTGAGTGCCTGCCGAGGTGGGCCTGAAGTCAATCAGCAACAGACGTGCGAGTCCGGTGGCGGTCCGGAACCTCTCGAGCGCCGCTAGAATACGCGGATCATGTGGTTGCTGACGCTCACGCTCCTCCTGACTCTCGTCCAGACCCCGCCGGCGCCGGCACCAGCCGCCGTCGAGGGTGACTTCATCATCCGCAACTTCAAGTTCACCTCCGGCGAGACGCTGCCCGAACTGCGGATCCACTACCGGACTCTGGGCACACCCCGAAAAGACGCGCAGGGGATCGTGCGCAACGCGGTGCTCGTCATGCACGGCACGGGCGGGACCGGGGGCCAGTTCACCGGGCGCACGTTCGCCGGCGAGTTGTTCGGTTCCGGCCAGCCGCTCGACGCCTCGAAATACTTCATCATCCTTCCCGACGACATCGGTCACGGCCGGTCGAGCAAGCCGAGCGACGGACGTCGAGCGAAGTTCCCCCGCTACGGTTACGTCGACATGGTCATTGCCGAGCACCGGCTCGTCACCGAAGGGCTTGGCGTCAATCACCTGCGGTTGGTGATGGGCACGTCGATGGGCGGAATGCACACGTGGATGTGGGGAGGTATGTATCCGGAGTTCATGGACGCGCTGATGCCGCTCGCCAGCCTCCCGACGCAGATCGCCGGCCGTAACCGCGCCTGGCGGCGCGTCGTCATCGACGCGATTCGCAACGATCCCGAATGGAAGGAGGGCGAATACCGCGTCCCGCCGCAAAGCCTCCGCACCGCCGCGCCGATGCTGTGGCTGGTCGGGAGCAACCCGATCCGCCGGCAGACGGAAGCGCCGGCCCTGGGCGACGCCGATAGCGTGCTCGATGCCTACGTCCTCAACTACATGAAGACCGTTGACGCCAACGACATCCTGTACGCGCTCGAGGCGTCGCGCGACTACGATCCCGGGCCCGCACTCGAGAAGATCAGGGCGCCACTCGTGGCGATCAACTCCGCCGACGACATCATCAATCCGCCCGAGCTCCAGATCCTCGAACGGGAGATCACGCGGGTGCCTAACGGCCGCGCGCTCGTGCTGCCCTTGAGCGATCGCACCGCTGGTCACGGCACGCATACACTCGCCGCGCTCTGGAAAGAGCACCTGGTGGCGCTGCTGGCGCAGACCGAACGGTAGGCCGGTCTCGCGAAGGAACCACGGGGCCGACGGGCGGATCGAACGGGAGCAGAGGCTGGCCGGGGGCGATGACCCAACCAACCTGGGGCCCTCGCACCTCTTCAGAACGACAGGTATTTCGATCGTGCTTCAGGATTATCTGTGGTGACGTCACCGCAGTAAACTGTGCCGCGCGGCTCATGGCGACAAGCAACCCGTTCGACGGCGCCGGAGCGGATCTTCGATACGCCCAGCGCGGACTCGCGCGCAACCCCGGCTTCACGGTGAGGGCCGTCCTGGCGCTGGCGCTGGGCATCGGCGCCAACGTCCCCGTCTTCACACTGGCAACGCGTCGATGTCCTTTTCACTGCGTTCACGACCCTCGCGCCGATCTGGCTCCCGGCCCGCCGCGCAGTGTCGGTGGATCCTGCGGCGGGCGCGCAGACTGAAGTACCGCCACGACTCGGCCGATGGCATCGCGATTGCTGTTGATGGGGGTAGCTCCGCTCGCGACCCCGCTCTGGGGTCCGACACCCACCATTCACTCCCGGCGGGAGGCGATCTATGCCTCCCGACACGTCTTCTCCCTGACAATCCGCTCGAACGATCCGCGACAGCACACAGATGTTGCAACCGACTGCACACTCGCTCCAGTATGCCGCACCCACCGGATGAGCTTGACTAAACTCGACAATAGGTTCATCTTTCGGATCGCCCCCCAGATAAAGGAACCCTGCCGATGCACAAGATGCTGGCTGGCGGCGCTTTGTCGATATTCCTGCTCGGTACGGCGATGGTGGGCGTGACCGCAGCGCAGCCGCGTGCCGCCGCCGGACCCGGGCGACCTGCGAAACCCTGTAATCCCCGGAAGCAAACCTGTCCGGATACGACCCCGCCCTCGATCGCCATCGGCGCGCCGGCCGCCGACGCGGTCGTCAACGGCACCGTCACCGTGACGGGCACGGCGTCCGACAACGTCGGCGTGACGCTGGTTGAAGTGCAGGTCGACGACAGCGCCTTCCAGGCGGCGACCGGGACGAGTAACTGGACGTTCTCCGTTGATTCAACCGCCTATCCGGATGGCGGCCACAGGATCCGCGCGCGCGCGACAGACGCGTCGGGCAATGTCTCGGCGGCCGCGTCGCGTTCTGTGACCTTCACCAACTCGCCTTCGGGTAATCCAGACGTGCTCGCGATCCTGAACGTGCGAGTCGATCGTCCGACGCTGCATGCGCTCGGGGTGCAGGTCCTCATCTCCGGCGATGACAACCGCAGCGGCCGCATCGACGTGCGTCATCGTCGTGCGGGGGATACCGCCTGGGTCCAGGGGCTTCCGCTGCTGCGGGTGATGCCCGAGACGATTATCGAAAGCGTCCCACAGCAGTTCGCCGGCAGCATCTTCGACCTCGACCCTGGCACCCCGTACGAGATCGAGCTTCATGCGACCGACCTGGATGGCGCCGTCGATGTGACCTATCAGGCGATTGCGACCACGCGGGAAGTGCCGGTCACCGACCCGGTGAACGCGCGAACGATCCAGGTGTCGAACGCCGCCGCCCTGCGGACGGCGCTGAACGCGGCACAAGCCGGCGACGTCATCCTGCTGGCACCGGGCACCTATG
>JACDBQ010000503.1 GCA_013694845.1 Acidobacteriota bacterium | reverse complement strand
CGTCAGCACGTCAGCACATCGCACGTCGCATCGCACGTCGCATATCGCACATCGCACATGATTCATCTCCCGCCCACCACGCGAGGCTGGATGTCGAGCGCAGCGAGGAACCGCGCCCGGTCGCCGGTGCCGGCCCACCGGCCACGAGGCGCGCCCCGGGCGTCTGACAGTGCCACCGTCACGCCGCCGGGGCTTCGCGCAATGCGATCCGCGCCGAGCAGCACCATGGCGGTCTGGCTTCCCTCGATCACGCGCGACAGACGCATCCATGTGGTGTACGGAAACTGGCGGACCGCCAGCGGCGGCACATCTGCGAGGTCGAACGCGACGATCCCGAACCCCCCCGCCTGAACCACGAGGTTCACCGCCTTCAATGCGCGCCCGGCCTCACCCCGTTCGCGGATCCAGAGCAGGCGCGACAGGTCCACACCCGCCTCCGCGGCAGAGACCGGATCGAAGCGGTCACAGCTGTCAACGACGGCGACTACTTCACCGCGAGCGGTCGCGGCCGCGAAGAGGCGATAGAGAATCGTGGTGCGCCCCGACGATCGCGGCCCGACGATCTCGGAGAGCTGCCCTCGTCGAAGCCCGCCGCCCAGCGGCCCATCGATCCCTGGGATCCCGGTGGCCGCCACATGGTCTTCAGGTTCGGCAACCCAGGGCCGGGCACTCGTCAGCGTCACGTCGAGCTTTCGGTCCCTCAGCAACGATTCGAGTACCGCGCGCGCCGTCGCCATTTTCGCTTTATCTTCGCCTACTGGTTCGCCAACGACAAGCCACGATATATGGGGGTGTGGGGTCTGGGGGTGCGGGGGGCGACAGTGCGACGTGCGATGTGCGATGTGCGATGTGCGATGTGCTGAAACACCTGAAAATCGAGGCGGTAACCGAGAAACCCCACGAAATCAGGTATTTCCGACCGTCGCACCCGCACGTCGCACGTCGCACGTCGCACGTCTAAAATAAGGACGTTGTCCACGCCGCCGTCAGCCGGAGAGGCTTCTCTCGGCCACCCATTCTTGCAGCGGACCCTCGCCGCTCTGGCATTCCGGGACTTCCGGATCCTCTGGATGGGCGCGTTCGCCTCCACGGTCGGCACATGGATGCAGAAAGTCGCGCAGAGCTGGCTGGTCTTCGATCTCACAAAGGCGACCCAGGTCGGAGCGCCGCTGTTTCTCGGTCTCGACGATTTTCTTGGGCAACTGCCGATCCTGCTCTTCACCGTCGTCGGGGGCGTGATCGCGGATCGCTACGACCGGCGTCGGCTGCTTCTCGGTTCTCAGTACGCGCAGATGACGACCGCCTTCGTGCTGGCGGCACTCGTCTGGACGGGGACCGTCCGCATCGAGCACATCCTGGCGCTGTCATTTCTAACCGGGCTCGCGCAGGCGTTCGGAGGGCCGGCTTACCAGTCGCTGATGCCGACACTCGTGCCGAAGAAGCATCTGCCCAATGCCATCGCGCTGAACTCGATCCAGTTCAACCTGTCGCGCATCTTCGGATCCCTGCTCGCCGGCGCCGCGCTGGCGGCCTTCGGCACCGCCATCTGCTTCGGCCTCAACGGCCTGTCCTTCCTGGTCGTCATCGCGGCGCTGCTGTCGCTCTCGGTGAAGCACATCAAACCGGAACACAAGCCGCTGCTGCAGGAGATGCACGGCGGTTTCAGCTACGTGAAGCGCGAGCCGGCGCTCATCGCGCTGACGATCGTGGCGTTCCTGACCGCGTTTCTCGGGTTGCCGCTGCTGACGTTCCTGCCCATCTTCGCGCGCGATGTGTTCAAGGGGGACATCGGTCTTTACAGCCGGATGATGGCGTTCTCAGGGGCGGGCTCGGTGGTCGGGGCGCTGATCGTCGCCTGGCTTGGCCGGTTCAAGCACATGGGTCTGACCCTCCTGATCGTGCAGGTGGTGTTCGGGATGCTGCTCGCCGGCTTCGCGCTGTCACGCACGCTCTGGCTCAGCGAGCTGATCCTCTTCTGCGCGGGGATCACGGCGATGATCGTCACGGCCATGACGACCTCACTCGTGCAGTTGATCGTGCCGGATCACCTGCGCGGCCGCGTCGTCAGCATCTACATGGTCGCGTTCCGCGGCGGGATGCCGCTCGGCAGCCTGGCGAGCGGCTATGCGGCAACCTTCGTTGGAGTGCCGGTGATCCTCGCGGCCAACGGTGCGCTGCTCTCCATCGTCGCCGCCTACTTTCTGCTCAAGAGCCACGGGGTACGAGAGCTGTAACGCTCACTGGCTCTCACCAAGTCACCAAGCTCTCAAATGAGCAGGAACACTCCTGAAAATCCTGCTACCGCG
Source organism: Acidobacteriota bacterium (assembly GCA_013694845.1). Classification (GTDB taxonomy): domain Bacteria; phylum Acidobacteriota; class Vicinamibacteria; order Vicinamibacterales; family 2-12-FULL-66-21; genus JACDCA01. The sequence continues at coordinate 709 of JACDBQ010000503.1, read as the reverse complement.
CGAGTGGCTCGAGCTTGATCGTCCAGGTCAGCGGCACGTCGGCAGGTCGGTAACACACGGTGTCATCACAGGCCTGGTAATGCAGGGTGCCGGTTATCGTCAGTGCTCCACCGGCGCGCGCCCGTTCACGCGTGGCCGAGGTGACCGGGATGGTGACCGGTTGAACGATCCGGAACGCCTTCGAGTACACGCGCTGTCGTTCGTTCAGCGGCTTGAACAGATAGGACTCCGATGCCGGAAAGACCGGGGCATGAGCTCTCACCAGGTCGTTCGGCGCGATGGTGAGCGCCACGGGGATGTAGGTCTTCTGGTCGGGCGAGTAGACGTGCATCCTCGGTTTCGGCGCGACGTCGACCATCAACGTGAATCGGGTGCCCGGTGCGACCACGTCATCGGTGGCGCTCGCGGTTACAACGATGTGAGGGGTGTCGGTTTTGCCGGCCGCATGACCATCGAGGGTGCCCGGTACGATGCTGGTGACGCTGGCCCGCTCCTGGTATGCCGCCTCGAATGAGCGTGAGACCACACGAGCGCGCGCATCGATGACGAAGGTCCCGGGATGAGGGATGCCGGCGGTACGCCCTTCAGCCTGTTCATTCAGAATGTTGTAACGCCGGATGACCGTCGAGCCCGTATCCGACAACAAGGGATAAGTGATCCCCCGCACGTCTGAGAATGCTTTCAGCGTCGTCGTCGAGTCGTAGCTGAT
>JACDBQ010000461.1 GCA_013694845.1 Acidobacteriota bacterium | reverse complement strand
TCCCGGACCTCACCGGGCTGAAGGACGAAGTCATCATGCCGCGCTATTCACGGACGGCGTACGACCATGCCGTGAAGGCCGTGGGCGTCCGGGTCGTGGAGGTCGACAGCCAGCAGGAGTTGGAGGCGGCGTTCGGGCCGCGGACCGCGATGGTCATGGTGCTCGCCGGGCGGGGGTCGCAGGAAGGTCCGCTCTCCCTCCCGGTGATCGCCTCCCTGGCCGCCCCGCGCGGTGTCCCCGTGCTCGTGGATGCGGCGGCCGACGAGCTAGTCGTGCCGAACCCGTATCTCGCGGGCGGCGCGGACCTGGTCGCCTACAGCGGGGGCAAGTGCCTGCGCGGTCCGCAATGCGCGGGCCTCCTGCTCGGCCGCCGGGACCTCGTCCAGGCGGCCTGGATCAACAGCGCTCCGCACCACGGTTTCGGGCGGGGTTTCAAGGTCGGCCGCGAGGAGATCATGGGCATGCTCGCGGCGGTCGAGGCGTGGCGTCACACGCGGAACCACGCCGAAGAGCAGCGCACGTGGACGTCGTGGCTGGAACACATTGCCGCCCGGCTGACCACGGTGCGTGGCGTCAGCGCCGACGTCCTGCAGCCGCAGGGACTGTCGAACCGCACGCCGTCGCTCCGCGTGCAGTGGGACCCGGCAATCATCGCGCTGACGGGCGACGAGGTGGAAACGCTGCTCTGGGACGGCGAACCCCGCATCGCGGTGGGCGGGGCCGGATCGTTCCTGCCGTTCCCGCCGAGCACCGAACCGAGCATCCGCATCGTGCCCTATCAGCTCGAGGCCGGCGAGGAGCGTGTGATTGCCGAGCGGTTGCATGCCGTGCTCGCGAACCCGCCACGGAAGACGGCGCGGACCCACCCCGCGGCGTCCGATGTGAGCGGCCAGTGGGATGTGGACGTCACATTTGTCTCCGGCAGCGCGAAACACACCTTCGCGCTCGAGCAGAAGAGCAGCAGCCTCGTCGGCACCCACTACGCGAGCTTCGCGGCGCGGGACCTCGGCGGCACGCTGCACGGCCGCGACCTCCTGCTCCGGAGTTCCTACACGCAGCAGGGTGTCCGGCTGAATTACACGTTCACCGGCGTGGTCAGCGGCAACACGATGCAGGGCACGGTGCTGCTTGGAGAGTACGGCACGGCCCAGTGGCGCGCCGCCCGTCGCGGCTACGCCCCGCCCGGCGCCCCTCGAACGGGCTGACAGAGCGCCGATCGTTCAGATGAACAAACCCGGTTTCCATGGAGAACGCTAATGCAATCGCTCCGACTTGTCGCGGTCCTGCTGATTCCCCTGCTGATGCCCGCCTTTCTGGCAGAGCGCCCCTCGTCGGTGTCTTACGCCCAGGGAAAGGGGCCGGTGCGCTTTCCGGAGGTCGTGGCGCCACGCAACGACATCCAGATGCAGAACCGGGTGCCCGTCCCCATGCGCGATGGCGTCATCCTGTATGCCGATGTCTATAGACCCGTGGCAGAGGGGCGATACCCAGTCATCGTTTCGAGGACACCGTACAGCACCGAACGGGCACCCTCGGCGTACGAGGCAGCGGTGCACTTCGCCCAGCGCGGCTACGTGTACGTCTTCCAGGATGTGAGGGGCCGGCACGAGTCCGAAGGCGAATGGGAGCCGTTCTTTAACAACGGGCAGGACGGCTACGACACCGTGGAGTGGGCCGCCCGGCAGCCGTGGTCGAATGGGAAAGTGGCCATGCAGGGTGGTTCGTACCTCGGTCAGAACCAGTGGCGCGCGGCGCAGGCCGCCCCGAAAAACCTGGTGACAATATTCCCGATGGTGGCGTCGACCAGCATCTATCACGACTGGATCACGCTGAATGGCGGCTGGCGGCTCTCGTTCAACTTCGGCTGGGGGCCGGTCCGGCAGGAATCACGGATCATGCAGAACACCGGGGCGCACACCCTCGAAGGCGTGAACGCCATTCACTATGACCAGCTCCAGCGGCACCTCCCGCTCTCGACGATGCAGCAACTCGCCGGACGCGACGCACAGTTCTACGATGACTGGCTGGCCAATCCCGACTACAACGACTACTGGAAGCCGCTCAATGTCGAGGAGATGTTCGAGAAGATCACGATTCCTGTCCACACCTTCGGCGGCTGGTTCGACATTTTCAGCCAGGGCACCCTGCGCGGATACGTTGGCATGAGCCAGAAGGGCGGAACGGAGCAGGCACGGAAGATGAGCCACATGGTGATTGGACCGTGGGGCCACGGCGCCTCGCAATCTTTCGGTGACATCGACTTCGGACCGACGGCAAACGTGGAGGCGCTGGCCCTCCAGGTCCGCTGGTACGATCACTGGCTGAAGGGGATCGACAACGGCCTGACCTCGGAGCCGCCGGTGAAGCTGTTCGTCATGGGACGCAACCAATGGGTGTACGAGCAGGAGTACACGCTGGCGCGGACGGACTACCGCCCGTTCTATTTTACGAGCGCAGGCGGCGCCAACAGTGACAAGGGCAACGGCGGGCTCAGCTGGACGAAGCCCGCGAAGCCTTCGACGCCGGACCGCTTCACCTACGATCCGGACAAGCCCGTGCCCTCGCTCGGCGGAAACAACTGTTGCGGAACACCTACGCCCACGGGCCCAAAGGACCAGCGCCCGATCGAGAGCCGCCAGGACATTCTGCTCTACACGTCCGACGTGCTGCAGGACGAACTCGAGGTGACCGGCCCGGTCAAGGTCGTGCTCTACGCGTCCTCAGATGCGGTGGACACGGATTTCGTGGCCAAGCTGGTGGACGTGCATCCAGACGGCACGAGCTACAACATGGCGGAAGGGATCGTGCGGGCGCGGTACCGCGACAGCCTCAGCGCACCCAGCTTGATGAAGCCCGGCGAGGTGTACCGCTTCGAAATCGACCTGGTCGGGACATCCATCGCGTTCCTGAAGGGGCACCGGATTCGCGTGCACGTCACCAGCAGCCACTTCCCGCAGTTCGACCGCAACCCCAACACGGGGGCGAAGTTCGGCACCACCGCGGAGATCAAGGTCGCGCAGCAGACGGTCTATCACGATGCCGAGCGGCCGTCGCACATCGTACTGCCGGTGATCCCGTCGCGCGGCGCGCCCGGCAGCAGCCGGTAGATGCCGTTGGCAGCGGATCACGAAGGGATCCGGCTCTATAACACGCGTCGAGGACCGGTGCTCGACTGCGGCGGTCGCTGGATCGCCGCTGACGAAGGCTTCGACGCGCTGGTCTCCCGCGGAGGCGCAGACCGCCACGGACGCGGAGCCCGCCGGACCCCACCGAGCTGCTGCCGCCGATCGGTTCGCAGGA
>JACDBQ010000451.1 GCA_013694845.1 Acidobacteriota bacterium | reverse complement strand
AGGAAAGCATGACGATGTCCGGTCAGGACGACAACCCGCATCCCGCGTCCCGGATCCCGCACCCCGCCCGGAACGACCGGGCGCCGCTGGCGGCGCTCAGGGGCTTCGTCCGCCAGACCGTCCCGTTGGAACGGTGCGAATTGTGCGGGAAAGGACTTGCGGCCGAGCACGCACATCTCGTCCGCCCCGAACATCGGCGGCTGGTCTGCGCCTGCGAGCCGTGCGCCATACTCTTCGCGGGGACCGGCTGACGGACTGAGGGGTCAACTGGAGAAACCGAACGGTCACCGACAGCATCGTGCGTTGGTCGCCCTGCACCAGGCACTCGGTGCGCGTCTGCCAGGCGTAGCCGTGGTCCGCGCTCTCGACGACGGCCCTGGGTGCCAGCACGCCAAAGTTGAAGCGACGCCGCGGCGGAACGTCAGGTGTCGCAGGACCCGTGGCTCGAAGCCACCGAGCGAACAGTCACGCTGAATCAGACCAACCTTGCTGCGCTGGCCGAATGCGGCGGTGCGATGCGGACCCCCTTCACCTTCGACCGCCTCGACGGGTACGTCGAGTCATCGGCAGAATGGTTGTTGTCCGGAGGATTTCGCGTGTGCATCCGGGTCGCGAACATCACGTCCCCCGGCGACCATGTCGGCCCCGCGCACAACGACATCCTCCCGCTCGCCTTTGTGTCGACGCACGCGATCATGTCCCTGGTCGACGGGGAGTTCGTCTCGTTGCTGGAGCCTGCCGAGGAATGGCGCGAGGCAGCGGCCGCCTGCGTCAACACCGGTGCGTTTCCAGTCCTTGCGGGCGAACCCGGGCGGCGTGACATCATGCTGTCCTCGCCGATCATTCTCTACGACTATCCGGAGGTCGCGGCCGAAAGCCCGGGCGACCTGTTCGATGGCGCGGAGATCGACGAGATCCTCACGCTGCGCATCATGACGCTCACCGACGACGAGAAGGACGAAATGCGGCGAGGCGATGACCGCACCCGCCAGCTTCTCGAGCGGACGGAAGCGTTGACGCCGGAGCACATGATGAAGCTGCACGGCGTGATGCGCGGGCTGAAGGCCGGAGAGAGCGGGGGCTAATCGCATGGACGAGTGGCAGTTCCAGGCGCTCGAGGATCATACCGCCCTCGAATCGGTCGACGTCGGAGGCGTACCCGTACGGGCTGGATCACCAGTGCGGCTCCGTCCCAGGGCGGGTGGCGACATCTTCGACGTCGCGCTGGCGGGACAGACGGCCACGATCGAGGCAATCGAGCAGGACTACGACGGTCGCATTCATCTGGCGGTCGTGGTCGACGCGGATCCCGGCAGAGACCTCGGCTTGCTCCGTCAGCCGGGCCACAGATTTTTTTTCTCGATCGACGAGGTGGAGCCCATTTGATGAGCGGTGCGACGCCCGGCACACCACTACCGACCGTCCTCGTGGCCGGGATTGGCAACGTGTTTCTCGGCGACGACGGATTTGGCGTGGAAGTCGTGCAGCGGCTGGCGGGCCGCAGCTTCCGCCCCGGTGTGACGGTCAGGGACTTCGGCATCCGCGGGTTCGACCTGGCGTTCAACCTGGTGGACGGCGCCGACCTGACGATCCTGGTGGACGCGACCGCTCGCGGCGGTGCGCCGGGGACGCTGTACACGATCGAGCCGGAGCTGCCGGATCCGGTGGACGGCGACACGTCACAGTCGCTCGCGACCCATGGAATGGATCCGGTGAAGGTGTTGAGGATGGCGCAGACACTCGGGGGCAGGCTCGGACGCGTCATCCTGGTGGGGTGCGAGCCGGCGACGTTCGGGCCCGAACACGAGGGGCACATGGGCCTCAGCGCCCCTGTCGAGGCGGCAGTGAACGAGGCGGTACGAATCATCGAAGAGATAGTCGAGAGCACGGAGGTGCCATGGAACGCGAAGAACTGACCCACGCAAACGACGCCGCACGGGATATGTTGCTCATGTTCGGCGGTGCGGCCCTGGTACTGCTTGGTGCGGGCCTGATCATCTCGAACCGCCAGGTGCAGCGCTACCTCGGCGACATCGACATCAACGGCCTCGCGCAGGGCGCCATCCCTGATATCGAGCGCTACATGAAACTGCGGTCGATGTAGCGGCATGCGCTATGAAGTCAACCCGGTGCTCAGCCGGTTCACGCTGAAGGTCTATGCGACCGGAATGCTGTCGGCGTTCGGACACAGCCCGACGATTGTCGCTCGCGACTTTTCGGGACAGGTCACCGTGCCCGACGATCAATCCGACAGCGCGTCGATGGACCTGGTCATCAAAGCCGCCTCGCTCAAGGTCTCCGACGATGTCAAGGAGTCGGACCGGCGCGAGATCGAGAAAACCATGTACAAGGACGTGCTCGAGGTAGATACTTATCCGGAGGTCACGTTCACCAGTACGGAGGTGACCGGCGCTACGCCTGGCGCCGGTTCCTTCCGGGTAACGATCGTGGGTACCCTCACCCTGCACGCAACGTCGCATCCGCAGCAGATCGACGCACAGGTCAACGTGATGGGCGATCGGCTCACCGCGAATGGGCAGTTCAAAGTGCGCCAGAGCGAATACGGCATCAAGCCCGTTTCGATTGCCGGCGGGACGCTCAAACTGAAGGACGAGATCGACCTGTCGTTCGACATCGTCGCGCGGGCGAAACAGGTGGCTTGAGGAGAAGGACATGTGTCTGGCGATACCCGGGCAGATCATCGAGATTGACCCTGTGCTGACTGACCTCGCGACGGTGGACGTGAGCGGGGTCCGCCGGCGCGTGAACATCGGCTTGCTCGATGGTCAGGACGTCAAGCTCGGCGACTGGGTGCTGATCCACGTCGGGTTCGCGATGAACAAGATCGCCGAGGAACAGGCCCAGGAACAGATGCGATTGCTCGCCCTGCTTGGCGAAGACATGGTCGCCCTTGAAGAGTTCAACGGCATTTACGACCGGGGGTCAGGAGACCCGCCATGAAGTACGTCGATGAGTTTCGCGACCCCCACCTGATCACGAAAGCGGCCGACGAGATCCGTCGGCTCGCAGAGCCCGGCCGGCGATACCGCCTGATGGAGGTGTGCGGCGGTCACACCCACGCCATTTATCGCTTCGGTCTCAAGGACCTGCTGCCAGCAAACATTGAGCTGGTGCATGGGCCCGGTTGCCCGGTTTGCGTGCTGCCCATGGGGCGGATAGACGACGGCCTGGCGATGGCGGAAGATCCGCAGGTGATCCTGACCGCCTTCGGCGACATGATGCGCGTGCCGGGCACGAAGGGTAGCCTGCTCGAATACAAGGCGAGGGGCTGCGACGTGCGCATCGTGTACTCGCCGCTCGACGCGCTGCGGCTCGCTCAGACCAATCCCGATCGGCACGTCGTCTTCTTCGCGATCGGGTTCGAGACCACCGCGCCGTCGACCGCGCTGACGCTGAAACGCGCCAAGGCGCTCGGCGTGACCAATTTCAGCGTCTTTTCGAATCACGTCACGATCATTCCCGCGATCCGGGCGATTCTCGACTCGCCCGACATGCGGATCGACGCGTTCATCGGGCCCGGACACGTCTCGACCGTGATTGGCTGTCGCCCCTACGAGTGGATCGCGACGCGCGAAGGAAAGCCGATCGTCGTCGCGGGTTTCGAGCCACTCGATCTGCTGCAGTCGATTGCCATGTTGTTGCGCCAGCTTCGCGAAGGGCGAGCGGAGGTGGAGAACCAGTACAACCGCGTGGTGCCGTGGGAGGGTAACCGCGCCGCGCTCGAAGCCATGGCCGACGTGTTCGAATTGCGTCCCTACTTCGAGTGGCGCGGGATGGGCTTCATCTCGCAGTCTGCGCTGCGGCTGAGCGACCGCTACGCGGCCTGGGACTCGGAACGACGATTCTCGGTGCCGGGCGTCCAGGTGACCGATCCGAAAGCGGCGCAGTGCGGCGAGGTGCTCAAGGGCGTGTTGCGGCCTCCCGACTGCAAGCTGTCCGGCAAGGAATGCACGCCCGAGCGTCCGGTCGGCGCGTTGATGGTGTCGTCGGAAGGCTCGTGCGCGGCCTACTAC
>JACDBQ010000437.1 GCA_013694845.1 Acidobacteriota bacterium | reverse complement strand
CCCTGGAACCATGCGGTGCCCCTCGTCTGGTCTACGCGGGTCAGGACCAACCGGATTGAACCTCGGGGCGGGCTCATCCTTGCGATTAGGAATGTTCTGGCGAGTGTCGTTGTTAGACTAGGGGTGTTGAACGCAATCCACCCGCTCACCCGGACCGTAGTATCCAGCGACACCCCGCGCTCAGGACGACGTGTCGAGTAAGACACCCGAAGGGATCGCCCTCGTCGCGCGGCTTGCCAGTGGAAACATGGATGCCGCCGCTGAACTGTACGATCGCCACGCCGCGCAGATCTATGCGCTGGCGCGCCGGATTGTGCGTGACGACGGGGATGCCGAGGACGTCGTCCAGGAGGTGTTTTCGCAGGCCTGGCGGACGGCCGACCGGTATGAGGGCCGCCGGGGGAGTGTGGTCGGTTGGCTGCTGATGATGACTCGCACCCGGGCGATCGACAAGATCAGGGCGAGACAGTCGCGTCCCGACACTGATGAAAGTGTGCTCCCCGATTCGATCCAGGCGACCGAGGTGCCTGCGTCCGACGTGCTGGTGGCTGCCGAAGAAGCCAGCCGCGTGCGTGACGCGCTGTTCTCGCTGCCCGATCCTCAGCGAACCGCGTTGGAACTCGCGTACTACGAAGGGCTGACGCAGTCGGAGATTGCCGCGAGACTCTCGGAGCCGCTGGGTACGGTGAAGACCCGGATTCGGACTGCCTTGAGCGCGTTGCGCACGAGGCTGCGGACTTAACATGGAACGCCACGACGACATCCGGGAACAGTTGACGGACTACGCCCTTGGCGAGCTGTCGGTCTCTGCGCGGGAGCAGGTCCGGGCCCACCTCGCCGGGTGTCCTGAGTGCGCGGCGGACGCGCGCGAGCTGTCCGTCGCGTTCCACGGCATTGGTCTGGCCGGGGACCCCATGGCCCCGCCCGCGCACCTCAAGGCGCGCGTGCTCGCGCAACTCGAGCACGAGCCACGGTCGAACAGTCGTTCGAACATCCTGCCCCTTCGTGAATCACCCCGGGCCCGACGCCCGCACCCGGCCTGGCTGGCCCTGGCGGCAACCACGGTGCTGGTGGTGGGTGGCATGCTGGCGCTGTCGCAGCAGCGTGCCGCGCGTCTCGCCGATGAACTTCTGCGCGCGCATGGCGAGACAGCGCGACTGACGACCGACGCTGCCACGGTCGCCGGCCAGGCGGATCTTGCGGTGGCAATTCTCACCGCGACGGATATGCGCCGCATCGACCTGGAAGGCTTCGATGTCTCGCGGAACGCCACCGCCCGCGCCTACTGGAGCGGCACCAAGGGGCTGTTGATCGTCGCCGATCGCTTGCCCACACCGCCCCCGGGACGCACCTATCAAGTGTGGCTGATCGGCGGCGATAGTTCGAGTCCGGTGAGCGCCGGCCTGATCGACGGCCGACGCGCGGGCCGCGGCATGCTCATCGTGCCGCCGCCCGGTGGGGTGACAGGCCGCACGGTGACCGTCGCCGTCACTGATGAACCGGAGGGGGGCCTCCCGGCGCCGACCGGCTCCAAGCATCTGGTCGGCTCGCTTTAGCGACGCACGACTCCTTGACAATCCAATCCGACTTTGACATGCGAGAAGGCGTGAGGGAGATGCCGCGCCCACCGGGCTCGGTTATGATGACGCCGGCGAGCGTCTTCTGACGAGCCGGCGCTGATATCCATGAGCTCGGCCCGTGGTTGAAATGTCGCCACATCCGCTCGTCGATCTGACACGTAGTGACTAAGAGACGGGTGGGCCGCCTTGTTTCTCTTGGCGGAGACCCGGGAAGCCGAGACTTCGAGCAGAGCCGCAACGTCAACAGGAGGATCGAATGACAAGCTCGTCAATGGAAACAGAACTCAACGCGCTCGCCCTTAAACGCAGCCGGCGCCGCTTCATGACGCAAGCGAGCATGGCCGCGCTCGGCGTCGGCATGCTCGGCACCAAGCTGAGCAAGCCGGTCTCGGCGCAGGCGGTTACCGATGCAGACATCCTGAATTTTGCGTTGAATCTCGAGTATCTCGAGGCCGAGTACTATCTGCGTGCGGTGTTCGGGTCGGGACTGGCGAGCAACGACATCACTGGGACCGGCGTCCAGGGTGGGGTCATCATCAAGTCGGGCTCGACTCAGGTCCCCTTTGCCACCGAGGCGGTCCGTCAGTACGCCTTGGAAATTGCCAATGATGAGCTCGCCCACGTCCGGTTCATTCGCGCCGCCCTGCAGGGCCTGGGTCTGACCCCTGTCGCCCGGCCGACGCTCGACCTGCGCGACAGCTTCACCAATGCCGCGATTGCCGCCGGCATTATCACTCCCGGTGGGGGCACCGGCCCCGCCGTCTGCCCGCCCGGACAGCCACCCATTCCACGACCGGCCGACTTCTTCGTGCCGACAGCGGACTGTACCGGCTACGTGCCGATTGGACATCCGCTCGACCCATCCCTGGGTGGCGGCGTGAGGTCGTTCGATCCGTTCGCCGACGAAGTCAGCTTCCTGCTCGGCGCCTTCATCTTCGAAGACGTCGGCGTCACCGCCTACAAAGGCGCGGCGCCGTTGATCAGCAACAAGGTCATCCTGGAAGCTGCCGCCGGATTGCTCGCCGTCGAGGCCTATCACGCAGCCACGGTGCGCACTGTCCTGTATTCACGGGGTCCCGCGACCTTCGAGCCGGCGCAGAGGATCTCCGACCTCCGCGACACCGCCGACGGTGCCGGCGACATCGATCAGGGGCTCCGCATCGGCAACAACGCGAACATCGTTCCGACCGACGCCAACGGGCTGGCCTTCAGCCGCTCGGCGGCCCAGGTCCTCAGCATCGTTTATCTCGGCGCTGCGGGGGGCGGCGGATTCTTCCCGAACCGCCTGAACGGAGTGATCGCGTAAGGCTTCGGTCCTGAAAAGAGCGACGCCGCGCGGACATGTTCAGTCGTCCGTGCGGCGTCGCCGCCAGGCTGGTCCCGTCGGTCCGGTCCAATCACCGTCCTCCGTCGCGGCTCGCGGACGTAGTCGACACATGACATTGTCGCCCGCGATGCCTGCCCGCCTTCCGTGTCCGACCGGTTCGAAGCATCTGGTCGGCTCGCTCTAGCGACGCGCCACTCCTGCCACTCCAATCCGCCGCCCTCGGCCCTCCGTAGGACCGGGCAGACGCGCCATGAGGCGCATGGAGGTTGAGGCACATGTTTGGAAAAGTCGTAACGGTATTCGGCGCGGTCGCCATCGCGGGGCGCGATGACCCTCGGCGCGCAAGAAAAGACAGTGATGGTCGGCGGCGCAGCAATGTATCCCTCGAAGGACATCATCGACAACGCGGTCAACTCGAAGGATCACACGACCCTGGTCGCAGCGGTCAAGGCAGCGGGGTTGGTGGAGACGCTGAAGGGCGCCGGGCCGTTCACCGTGTTCGCGCCGACGAACGCGGCGTTCGCCAAGCTGCCGGACGGCACGGTCGACACGCTGCTGCAGCCCGCCAACAAGAAGACGCTCGGCTCGGTGCTGACCTACCATGTCGTCGCTGGACGCCATGATGCGAAGAGCCTGATGGCGAAGGCGCGCGAAGCCAACGGCAAAGCGGAACTGAAGACCGTCGCCGGGGCCTCTCTGTATGTTGTTCTGAAGGACAACAAGCTCTCGTTGCAGGACGGTAAGGGCATGAACGCGGCCATCACGATTGCCGACGTCGTCCAGTCGAACGGTGTCATCCACGTGATCGATACGGTCGTAATGGCCAAGTAAGAGGCCAAGTAAGAGAAGGACCGGCAGACATTCGGAGTTACTCCGAGATGCCTGAGTGTCTGCCGGCGTTAGCTGAGCCCTACCGCTACGCAATCCACTGGATTTTTTCGCGCGACCCCCCGCTGGCCCGTCAGGGCTCAGGTGCATCGCACTCCCCGCGGGACTACAATAGGAAGGTTACCGCCCAGCAAAAATACCTGAGGATTCATACGAGATGAGGAATCAAGCAGCGCAGGACACCTCCGAGCTGGAGGCCGTCGAACTCCGCGAGTGGCGCGAGTCGCTCGACTACGTCATCCAGCAGGGAGACCGTGGGCGCGTGCAGCGCCTGCTCGCCTCGCTCCGGCACCAGGCCCGCATGGCGGGCGTGGCCCTTCCTTTTACGGCCGTTACCGCCTACGTCAACTCCATCCGCTCGGAAGATGAAACTCCGCTGCCAGGCAGTCAGGAGGTCGAACGCCGGATCAAGAGCCTCGTGCGCTGGAACGCGATGGCGATGGTCGTGCGTGGCAACCGCCACTCGGAAGGCATCGGCGGTCACATTTCCACCTATGCCTCGGCGGCCACGTTGTACGAAGTGGGGTTCAACCACTTCTTCAAGGGCAAGAAAGACAACGAAGGGGACATCATCTATTTCCAGGGGCACGCGTCACCAGGCGTTTATGCGCGCGCGTTCCTCGAAGGGCGCATTTCCGCCGAGCAGCTCCACAATTTCCGACGGGAACAGGCGCCGGGTGGCGGGCTGTCGTCGTATCCGCATCCCTGGCTGATGCCGGACTTCTGGGAGTTTCCGACGGTCTCGATGGGGCTCGGGCCGATCATGTCGATCTACCAGGCGCGCTTCCAGCGATACCTGGAGGACCGCGGGCTCAAGAAGCCGAGCAAGCAGAAGGTCTGGGCATTCCTGGGTGACGGCGAAACCGACGAGCCCGAGGCGCTCGGCGCCATCAGCCTGGCGGCCCGCGAGAAGCTGGAAAACCTCATCTTCGTCATCAATTGCAACCTGCAGCGCCTCGATGGCCCTGTTCGCGGCAACGGTCAGATCATCCAGGAGCTCGAAGCGGTCTTCCGCGGCGCGGGCTGGAACGTCATCAAGGTGATCTGGGGCAGCGACTGGGATCCGCTCCTGGCGAAGGATCACGACGGGCTGCTCGCCAAGAGAATGGGTGAGGTGGTCGACGGTCAGTACCAGAAATATGCGGTCGAGAGCGGTGCCTACCTCCGGGAGCACTTCTTCGGCACCGACCCGCGCCTGCTCGATATGGTCAAGCACCTGTCAGACGATCAGCTGAAGAAGCTGCGGCTCGGCGGGCACGACCCGGTGAAGGTGTACAACGCCTACAAGGCGGCCGTGGAGCACACCGGGCAGCCGACCGTCATTCTCGCGCGCACGATCAAGGGATACGGCCTCGGCGAAGCGGGTGAGGGGAAGAACATCACCCACCAGCAGAAAAAAATGAACGAGACGGACTTGCGCTCGTTCCGCACGCGTTTCGGGATCCCGATCTCCGACGAGGAGATCGCGGACGCGCCGTTCTATCGTCCCGCCGACGACAGCCCGGAGCTGCAGTACATGCGGGAGCGCCGGAAGGCGCTCGGCGGCTTCGTCCCGTCGCGCAGCGTCAGAGTCGAGCCCCTGAACGCGCCGATCGATCCGATCTTCGAGGAGTTCTACAAGGGCACCGAAGGGCGCAAGGCGTCCACGACGATGGTGTTCGTCCGGATGCTGTCGCAGTTGCTGCGCAACAAGGAGATCGGCGACCTGATCGTGCCGATCGTGCCGGACGAAGCGCGCACCTTCGGGATGGAATCGTTGTTCCGCGCCGTCGGGATCTACTCGCATGTCGGGCAGAAATACGAGCCGGTCGACATGGATACGCTCCTGTATTACAAGGAGGCGCAAGACGGCCAGATTCTCGAGGAGGGCATCACCGAGGCGGGATCGCTGTCGTCCTTCATCGCCGCGGGCACCGCCTACGCGACCTACGGCGTCAACACCATCCCATTCTTCATTTTCTACTCGATGTTCGGGTTCCAGCGTGTCGCGGATCTGATCTGGGCGGGCGCTGACTCGAGGATGCGCGGATTTCTGCTCGGCGCAACCGCCGGGCGAACGACCCTCGCGGGTGAAGGGCTGCAGCACCAGGATGGTCAGAGCCACGTTTACTCGCTCGCGACCCCCAACTGTGTCTCGTACGATCCCGCCTATGCATACGAGCTGGCGGTGATCATCCAGGACGGCATCCGCCGGATGTATCGCGAACAGGAAAGCGTCTTCTACTACCTCACGGTCATGAACGAGCAGTACGAGATGCCCGCGATGCCCGAGGGGGCGCGAGACGGCATCCTCAAGGGGATGTACCGCTTCGGCAAGGCCGCCAACGGCAAGGCCAAGGCCAGGGCGCAGCTCCTCGGCAGCGGCACGATCCTGAACGAGGTCCGCGAGGCGGCGAAGCTGCTCGAAAAGTATGGTGTCGCGGCGGACGTCTGGAGCGTGACCAGCTACAACGAGCTGTATCGCGACGCCCACGCGTGCGACCGCTGGAACATGCTCAATCCGACCAGCCCGCCGAAGCTGCCCCACATCACTCACTGTCTGAAGGACACGCAGGGAGCGATCATCGCGGCGTCGGACTACCTGAAGGTGTTGCCGGCTTCCCTCGACCGCTGGATGCCGCGCCGGGTCCGATCGCTTGGCACTGACGGGTTCGGCCGCAGCGAGGCACGGAAGGAACTGCGCGAGTTCTTCGAGATCGAATCGCGGTACGTGGCGCTCGCGACCCTGGCGGAGCTCGCGCAGGGCGGCGAGATCGACTTGAAGGTCGTCGCCCAGGCCATGAAGGACTTCGGGATCGACCCGAATAAGAAGAATCCGGCAAAGGATTAGGACAATGCTGAAGCCATTCAACCTTCAGCATTGCGATCGAAGTAGCGACTATGGCGATTGAATTCAAAATCCCTGAGCTTGGTGAGAACGTCACCGCTGGTGACGTGGTCCGGATCCTCGTCAAAGCCGGCGATGTCCTCACGAAGGACCAGCCGGTGCTGGAGCTCGAGACCGACAAGGCGACGATCGAGGTGCCCTCGGACGTTGCCGGAACGGTCAAGGACCTCCAGGTCAAGCAAGGCGACAAGGTCAAGGTCGGGCAGGTCGTGCTGACGCTCGACGAATCGGCTGCCGCCCCCGGAGCCGCGCCAACCGCCGCACCGAAACCCGACGCGACTGCCGCGCCGAAACCTGAGGCGGCTGCCGCTCCTGAATCAGGCGCGCCTGCCGCGCCGAAACCCACAGAGCAGCCGGCCGCGGCAGCCGAAGAGGGTGGTCTGAGCCAGCGCGCCGCGGCGGAACCGCAAGTAGGGGAGGACGGCGCGGCACGCGCCGAGGCGGATCGCGGCGAGGGCAAGGCGGAGCAGCCCGAGGCCCAGACCGCTGAAAATGCGCCGAAGCCGAAACGTGGCGAAGTCGTCGACATCAACCGCGGCCCGCGGCCCCAGCAGGCACTTGGTCAGCAGTCGGCAGGCAGTGCGTCGCCGGAGGACGCGGGTTCGGCAGCACCGGCCGCCCCCTCCGTGCGTCGCATGGCTCGCGAGCTCGGCGTCGATATCCGGAGCGTCGCCGGCAGCGGTGAGGGGGGCCGCATCAGCGTCGAAGATCTCCACGCCTTCGTCAAGGGGGTGATGACCGGGACCGCAGTCGCGGCGCACACGCCCGCTGGCGGGGGAGGCCTTGCGCCCGGTCAGCCCCTCCCGGACTTCACGAAATGGGGCGAGGTGGAACGGAAGCCGATGAGCAACATCCGCCGGAAAACGGCGGAGCATCTCGGCCACGCGTGGCACGCGATCCCCCACGTCACCCAGCATGACAAGGCCGACATCACCGAGCTCGAGGGCTTGCGGAAACAGTATTCGCCGCAGGCGGAAAAGCTCGGCGGCAAACTGACGATGACCGCCATTGCCCTGAAGATCGTGGCGGGCGGATTGAAGAAGTTTCCCCACTTCAACGCCTCCATCGACCCTGGGCGTCACGAGATCATCTACAAGAAGTCCGCTCACATCGGCGTGGCGGTGGATACCGAGCGCGGGCTGCTCGTTCCGGTGATCCGTGACGTCGATCGCAAGGGCATCCTCGATCTGTCGACGGAGCTGGGCAAGGCGAGTGAGAAAGCCCGTGGTGGCAAGCTGTCCCTCGACGAGATGCAGGGTGGGGCCATCACCATCACGAACCTTGGCGGCATCGGCGGCACGTCATTCACGCCGATCGTCAACTGGCCCGAGGTCGCCATTCTCGGCATCTCGCGCGGCGCGATCGAGCCCGTGTGGGATGGCGAGTCATTCGAGCCCCGAATGATGCTCCCGTTGTCCCTGTCCTACGACCACCGGGTGATCGACGGCGCCGCCGCCGCCCGCTTCCTGCGCTGGGTCTGCGAGGCGTTCGAGGAACCATTCGTTCTGTCGCTGTAGCACCTCGCACGTGGCACCTCGCACGTGGCACGTGATGCTATCAACATATGTCTTCAACCCAACTTGCGGTGATTGGTGCGGGTCCGGGCGGATACGCAGCCGCGTTCTATGCGGCGGACCTCGGGCTTCAGGTCACGTTGATCGATCCCTCGCCCAATCCTGGCGGCGTGTGTCTGTATCGCGGCTGTATCCCGTCCAAGGCACTGCTGCACGTCGCTGACGTCTTGAACGACGCGAAGCACGCCGAGGCGTGGGGCATATCGTTCGGTGCGCCCTCGATCGACCTCGATCGCCTCCGCGCCTTCAAAACGAGGGTGGTCAACCAGCTCACCGGCGGTCTCGGGCAGCTGTCGAAGCAACGCAAGATCGCGTACCTCCGGGGGACGGCGGCGTTCGTGGACGCACGGACCCTGGAGGTGTCGACCGAAGACGGGAAGAAAACCTCGCTCGCCTTCGGGCACGCGATCATTGCGACCGGCTCAAGTCCCGCGACGGTTCCCGGTTTGTCGATCGACAGTCCGCGGCTGATGGATTCGACGACCGCGCTGGACCTTCCCGATATTCCAAGCTCGCTGCTGGTCGTGGGCGGCGGCTACATCGGTCTGGAGCTCGGCAGCGTTTACGCGGCGCTCGGCACCAGGGTCACGGTCGTCGAGATGACGGGAGGCTTGCTGCCGGGGGCGGACCGTGACCTCGTGAACATCCTTGCGAAGCGGGTCGAATCGATCTGCGAGGCCGTTCGATTGAACACCAGGGTCGTCTCGATGAAGGCGCTCGAGAACGGCATCTCGGTGACGGTCGAGTCTTCGGCGAGCTCAGGCGAGCAGGGTGCGGTTCCACCGGAGCAGACCTACGATCGCGTGCTCGTGTCGATCGGACGGAAGCCCAATCCGGTCCCGGGCATCGGGAACACGGGGGTGGTGGTGAACGGGCGCGGATTCGTCGAGGTCGATGGCTCACGGCGGACCGCCGAACCGACGATTTACGCGATTGGCGATGTCGTCGGTGAGCCGATGCTTGCGCACAAAGCGTCGCACGAAGGCCGGGTCGCGGTGGAAGCGATTGCCGGGCAGAAGGTCGCGTTCGAGCCGCTCGCCATTCCCGCGGTCGTGTTCACGGACCCCGAGCTTGCCTGGTGCGGGCTCACCGAAACCGACGCGCAGAAACAGAACCGGGACGTCACCGTCGCGAGATTCCCCTGGGGGGCCTCGGGACGGTCGCTGACGCTCGATCGGTCTGACGGCATGACCAAGCTGCTGCTGGATCCGAAGACCGAGCGCATCCTCGGCGTCGGCATCGTCGGTCCCGGAGCCGGTGAGCTGATCGCCGAAGGGGTGCTCGCGGTCGAAATGGGCGCCAACGCGACGGATATGAAGATGAGCATCCATCCCCACCCCACCCTGTCGGAAACGATGATGGAGTCGGCCGAAGTGTTCTTCGGTCACGCAACGCACGTGTATCGGCCGCGCAAGCAGGCGTGAATCGCATCCACAGCCGCCGCTTCCTCATCGAGCCCAACGAACGCGTCAAGCTCGCCCGGCACGATCCGTCTGACACCGCGCCCTTCACGACGGAAGAGGAGGTGAAGGGGCTGCTGAGGCAGGCGCAGAAGCGTCTCTTCGACCTGACGGAAGTGCTCTACGCGCAGGACCGGTGGTCGCTGCTCTTGATCTTCCAGGCGATGGACGCGGCCGGAAAAGACAGCGCGATCAAGCACGTGATGCGCGGTCTCGATCCCAAGGCGACGCAGGTCTTCACCTTCAAGGCACCGTCACCAGAGGAGCTGGATCACGACTTCATGTGGCGCTGCCTGAAGGTGATGCCCGAACGAGGCCGGATTGGCATCTTCAACCGGTCCTACTACGAAGAGGTCCTGGTGGTGCGCGTCCATCCCGAGTTGCTGCAGAAGCAGCATCTGCCGCCGGGTCGTTTCACGCCGCGGATCTGGAACCAGCGCTACGAAGACATTCGCGACATCGAGCGGTATCTGTGCCGCAACGGCACGATCATCCGCAAGTTCTATCTCAATGTTTCGAAGGCCGTCCAGCGGAGGCGCTTTCTCGTCCGCCTCGACGATCCGGCGAAGAACTGGAAGTTCTCGATCAACGACGTCAACGAGCGCCTGCACTGGGCCGAATATATGCACGCCTACGAGCGCGCGATCGGCGCGACTAGCACGCGTCATGCCCCCTGGTGCGTCATCCCGGCCGACAACAAGTGGTTCACCCGGTTGGCCATCGCCAAGGTCGTGATCGAATCGCTCGAGAGCGTCGACCTCCATTTTCCACCGCTCGACCGCGGCAAGCGGCGCGAGCTCGCCGAAGCTCGCCGCCGGCTGCGCGGTTAGGTTCTGGGCTCTGGGCTCTGGGCTCTAGGCTTTGGGCTTAGGCTCTGGGCTCTCTCGGGGCTTCAGTTGACGCTCTCGGCCCTGGCGGGCCTGGGCGAAGAGCTCTCCGCAGCCTAAAGCCTAAAGCCTAAAGCCTAAAGCCCAGAGCCTAAAGCCCAGAGCCTAAAGCCCCTAACGGGCGGCTTCGTAGGCGTCGGTCTGTTCGTGAGCGTGGTACGAGCTGCGAACGAGCGGGCCGGACTCGATGTGGCGAAGCCCGAAGCCCAGACCGATCCGTTTGAGGTCGGCAAACTCCGACGGGCTGTAGTACCGCGACATCGGCAGGTTGGCGAGCGATGGCCGCAGGTACTGGCCGATCGTGACGATCTGACAGCCGACGCGATTGAGATCGGCGAGGGTCGCGACGACCTCATCCCACTCCTCGCCGAGGCCGACCATCAGGCCGGACTTGGTGGGAATGTCAGGGGCATACGCTCGCGAGCGTTCGAGGACCTCGAGCGCTCGCTCGTAGCGCCCGCCAGGGCGCGCCGTGCGATACAGGCGCGGCACCGTCTCGATGTTGTGATTCAGCACGTCCGGACGGGCGTCGAGCACGGTCCGCAACGCCGCGTCATCACCTTTGAAATCCGGGATCAGGACTTCGATCCGGCAGGCGGATATCCGCGCGCGAGTCTCGGCGATCGTTTGCGCGAAGTGTCCCGCCCCCCCATCGGGAAGATCGTCGCGGTCGACCGAGGTCACGACGACATAGGCGAGCTCCATCGCGTGAATCGCGCTCGCGACCTTCACCGGCTCGAGAGCGTCGGGCGGCTTCGGCGCACCGTGCGTGACGTTGCAGTATCCGCAGGAGCGTGTGCAGGTGTCACCCAGGATCATGAACGTGGCCGTGCCGTGGTGCCAGCACTCGCCGATATTCGGGCAATTTGCTTCTTCGCACACGGTGTGGAGCCCGAGGGTGCGCATCAGCCCTTTGAGCCGGTGATAGTTCTCCGAGCCCGGCGCGCGCACCTTCAGCCACTCGGGCTTGCCGCCGCGCGGCATTTCGTCCGCACGCTTCCTGCGGCCGCGTATGAAGTTGAGAGGGACGGTCTGCACGGGTATCTTCATTATACTTTGGTGACTATGGTCACCATGTCGAAGCTGTCGATCACCTGGTTTGGTCACTCCACCTTCGTGATCACCACGCCGGGGGGCACGCGGATCGTAACGGATCCGTGGCTCGAGCAGAATCCGGCGTGTCCCCCCGACAAGAAGAAGATCGACAAGGCAGACGTGATCCTGCTCTCGCACGGGCACTTCGACCACACCGGCGACATCGTGAACGTGTCGCGCGCCACCGGCGCCACGACCCTGGCGGTGTTCGAGTTGTCACAGTGGCTCGAGCGCAAGGGGCTGCAGAACGTGACCGGCATGGGGATAGGCGGCACGGTGAAGATCGCGGGGCTGGAGATCAGCATGGTGCCCGCGGTCCACACCAGTTCCACCGTCGAGCACGACACGACCGTTTACCTCGGGCTGGCCGCCGGGTTTGTCGTGAAAATGGAAGATCAGCGATCGTTCTACTTTGCCGGCGACACGGCCCTGTTCGGCGACATGCGCCTCATCGCCGAGCTGTACAAGCCCGAGATCGCCTTTCTGCCCATCGGCGATCATTTCACAATGGGCCCGGAGGCGGCCGCGATCGCCGCTCGGATGCTCGGCGTACGACAGGTGGTACCGATGCACTACGGCACGTTTCCGGTGCTGACCGGAACGCCGGACGCGTTCAAGCGTCTCGTCGACCCGCACGGCATCGACGTGCTGGTCTTGAAGCCGGGTGAGACGGCCCAGTAGCGGCTCAGTACTCCCCGAACATCCGGCGGAGCTCCGCGATGTCTTTGGTTTTCGTCAGCCCGAGCATCAACAGGATGCGCGCCTTGATCGGCGCGAGATCCTCCCCGGCGATGCTGGTGCCACGGCCTGCACCCGCGATGCGCCCGCTGCCCGCACGCGTCGTGATAACGACCGGCACGCCTTTGGCCGTGGCATAGCGCACTCCGTCGCTCTGCGTTCCGCTCGTCGCGCCTGCTCCAGCCGTGGCGAGGACGATGCCCTGCGCCCCGGCGTCGACCGCGGCCTGTATCAGGTCTCCGCTGGCGCCCTGATACGTGAGCAGCACATCCACCCGCGGCACCTGCCTGATTGACGCCACGTCGAACTCACTGTCGGCGGTGTGCCGGCGTTCCACGCGGCGGTAGTACACCACCCGGTCGCTGTCGACCACGCCAAGCACACCGTATCCCCGCGTCTGGAACGTCTCGAGCCTGAGCGCGTCGGTCTTCGTCACTTCGCGCGCCGCGTTGATCTCGTCGTTCAACACCACCATCACGCCCCGTCCGCGTGAGCCGGGATCGGCGGCCACGCGGAACCCCTGGAGGAGGTTCGCAGCCCCCTCGTAGCCCAGCGTGCTCGGATTGCGCATCGAACCCACGACCGCGACAGGCCGCGCGTCGCGGACGGTCAAATTGAGAAAGTACGCGAGCTCCTCGAGCGTGTCGGTGCCACTCGTCACGACCATGCCGGCGAGGCCGGCGTCGGTGCGGTAGATCTCGTTGATCCGCACGGCAAGGCTGACCCACTGTTCGAGGGTGAGCTCCGAGCTGGCGACAATGGCGAACTGCTCGAATTCAGGCGTGGCGTAACGGGAAAGATTGGGAATCAGCTGCACGAGTTCTTCGGCCGTCATTCGCCCGCCGGCACGGTTCGAGATCGTGCCACCGGTCGCCATGAGTCGCACGCGAGGCGAACGCCGGGACGGGTCCACCGCCGCCGCGCCCGTCCCGGTTGCCGCAGCGGCCACCACGGGCGCAGACGCCGGGATACTCACAGGCGCTTGCGGCGACGGCGCCGGCTGCGCGGGGCGAGCCGCCGCGCACGAAAGCGTGATTGCCGACAAACAGACGCATCCCAGACCGCCGAAGCGCGACCGCATG
>JACDBQ010000427.1 GCA_013694845.1 Acidobacteriota bacterium | reverse complement strand
ACCCGGACGTCTGGGTGCCTCTGATGATGCAGTCGGGGCTTCGCTACGCATCGAACGCCAGCACCTCGGACGCGGTCGATGCCACCAGACCCTGGCCCCCCCAGAACGGCATCGAGTGGATGGCGATCGTGGCCCGGGTGCCCGCTTCGACCGTCGCGTCAGAGATCGCCGCAGCGTTGACCGTGCTGCATCAGCGTCAGGCGGCCAGCAGGCTCGATCCCGTGAATGCAGAAAGCCAGCAGCAAACTGCCGAGCAGCGGGTTGTGCTCGATCCGGCGGCCGAGGGCATCTCGAACTTGCGGGAAGAGCTCGGTCGCCCGCTGATCGCGCTGCTCGGCATGGTGAGCGTGCTGCTGGTCATCGCGTGCGGCAACCTCGCGAGCCTGCTCCTCAGCCGCGCCAATGCACGCGATCGCGAGATGGCCATTCGCCTGTCAATCGGCGCAGGACGCTCACGCGTGATCCGGCAACTGCTGGCCGAGACGCTGCTGCTCGCCACGCTGGGCGGCGCGCTCGGACTGCTTATCGCCGCCTGGGGGCGTGACCTGCTGCTCACCCTGTTCGCCGGCAACGCCGTGATCGACCTCGACTCGGCGTTCGACTGGCGCGTGCTGTCGTTCGCCGCCGGCCTGACCCTGATCACCGGGATCGCGGCCGGCGTCGGCCCGGCCCTCCGCGGCACCCGGGTTTCACTCGCGGAAGCGATGAAGGCTCACGCCCGCAGTGTCGGAGCCGCCGGAACGCGCGGGGCCCTGGTCGGGAAGGTGCTGGTCGCCGCGCAGATTGCATTCTGCCTGCTTTTGCTCGTCCTCGCGGCCCTCTTCACCCGCAGCATGCAGTCATTGCTGGAGATCGACGTCGGCTATGACCGCGACGCGCTGCTCGTGGCGCGCCTCGACGTTCGCAGCCTCGGCCACTCACCGTCCGAGCGGCAGGGCCTTTATCAACGGGTGCTGATGCATGTGAAGGCTATGCCCGGCGTCGCCTCGGCGAGCGTGTCGCTGAACGGGCCGATGGGAACGTCGCGCCGCACGAGCTCCCTGACGGTCGAAGGCTACATGCCCCGCCGCGACAAACGGCTCCAGACGCACGAAGACATCGTGACGGATGCGTACTTCGACACGGTCGGCTTGACGATCGTCGAGGGTCGAGGCTTCAGGTCCGAAGACCGCCGGCCAGGCGCCCGGGCGACCGTGATCAACCAGTCGATGGCGAAGCGCTTCTTTCCCGGCGGCAGCGCCATCGGCAAGCGCTGGACCTACGGCAACCCGATCGATGGCGACGCGCGGGTGATCCGTCGGCGTCGTCGAGGGCGCGAAGTATCTCGATGTGCGCGGCACGCCGCCGAACATGGCCTACCAGCTGTCCGCGGCCACGCCCGACGACGTGCTGAGCAACCTCGAGATCCGCACGAGCGTTCCGCCCGGGCAACTCGTCACGACGCTCAGGAAAGCGCTCAGCGCGGCGGAGCCGTCGCTGCCCGTCTATGACGTCGTGCCGCTCGAGGTGCGCCTCGCTCGCGGCATCTCGAACGATCGACTGGTCGCGCGCCTGACGATGACGTTCAGCGTGGTGGCGCTGCTGCTGGCGTGCCTGGGACTCTACGGAACGATCTCCTACGGGGTGACGCGGCGGATCACCGAGCTCGGTGTGCGCATGGCGCTCGGTGCCGCCCGCGCCGACGTGCTGTGGCTGGTCATTCGAGAGGCATCGATCCTCGTGCTTGCCGGCGCACTGGTCGGCCTGCCGCTCGCCTACGCGGCGAGCCGAAGCGTCGGGTCTCTTCTCTACGCCGTTCCGCCGCTCGACCTGGCGTCGTACGCGCTCGCCGCAACCGCCCTCTTCACCGTCGCGGGCCTTGCCGCGTTCGTGCCCGCGCATCGCGCATCGCGGATCGATCCGATGGTCGCGTTGCGAAAGCACTGAGCCCGGGGTCCGGCTCGCGCCCGCGGCTCTTTCCGGAGCGCCAACCGGATCACCAGCGCCGGCGTCTAACTCTGGCAGAGATGGTCTAGCTGGGAAATATCGAGTAATTACAGGGCTGCAATGCGATGGACACGCCGGCTCAGGTAGATTATCTTGTGGAGAACATGCCGAAACGAGGCAACCAGCCAATGCAGGGTGAGCTGCTCCAGGGCACGCTCGATCTGCTCATCCTGAAGACGCTCGCGCTCGGGCCCGCGCACGGTCACACCATCGCCCACGCGATCGAACATCGCTCCGACGACGTGCTCCAGGTGGAGCACGGGTCGTTGTATCCGGCGCTCCACCGGCTGGAAGACCGCGCGTGGATCTCCTCGTTCTGGGGCACGTCCGAGAACAATCGTCGCGCGCGGTACTACCGGCTCACGCCGAAAGGGCGCTCGCAGCTCGCGGCGCAGACGACGCGGTGGGACGAGATGGTCCGCGCCATCAATCGGATCCTGCGCCCCGCCGAGTAGCACAGATGGCCTGGTCACGCTTCTTCCGCCGCGAACACTGGGACGACGAGCGCGCGAGAGAACTGCAGGACTACCTGGCCCACGAGATCGACGACAACATCGCGCGCGGCATGACTCCCGAGGAAGCCGCCATGGTCGCGCATCGCAAGCTTGGAAACACCACCCAGATCCGCGAGGAGATATACGACATGAACACCATGCGCCTGGTCGAGGCGTTCTGGCAGGACCTTCGCTACGGCATGCGCCTGCTTCGACGCAACCCGACCTTCTCGATCGTGGCCATTCTGACGCTCGCGCTCGGGACCGGGGCCAACGCGGCCATCTTTCAACTGGTGAACTCGCTGAGGCTGCGGGCGCTGCCGGTCGAGCGGCCGCACGAGCTCGTCTCGGTCGGTATCGAGACGAAGGGCACCGGCCGCACCGGCCGATTCATGAGCCGCCGACCGTTCTTCTCAGAGCCGCTCTGGCAAGCCGTTCGCACGGAGCAACGCGTGTTCTCAGACATTTTTGCCTGGGGCATCACCAGCTGGAACCTCGCGACCGATGGCGAGTACCGTGCCGGGCAGGGGGTGTACGTGACCGGCGGTTTCTTCAAGACATTGGGCGTCGAGGCGCAGCTCGGGCGAGTACTCGCCGACCCCGATGACAAGCAAGGTTGCGGGGCGCCGGGCGCCGTCCTGACCCACGGGTTCTGGCAGTCGCGCTACGGCGGGAATCCGGCAGCGGTCGGCCAGACCATCATGCTCGACAATCGTCCCTTCGAGATCGTCGGTGTCACATCGCCAGGCTTCTACGGTGTCGAGGTGGGCCGCACGTTCGACGTCGCGCTGCCACTCTGTGCTGAAGCCATGTTCCGCGGCGCACAGTCGGGCGTCGGCAAGGGGGACGTCTGGTTCCTCGACATCATGGGCCGCCTGGCGCCAGGGGTCACACTCGACCGGGCGGAGGCAC
>JACDBQ010000417.1 GCA_013694845.1 Acidobacteriota bacterium | reverse complement strand
GATCTCGATTGTTCGAGTAAAGGTCGCGTCAGAGCAACGGCGAGTCGAAAAATCGAGATCTGACCCCGGCGTGTTCTTATCGACCCGGCATGGCGTTGTGGACGATGGTGCCGCCTACGATCGTGAGGACAGTCGTCGTTTTCGGCAGCTCTGGGACGGGCACCGCGAAAATATCCTGCGACAGTATCGCCAGGTCGGCCAGCATGCCGGGGACGAGCGTTCCTTTCTGCCTGTCCAGCCGCTCGGCGACGGCCGACCCGCGAGTGTAGGCGCTAGCGCCTGCTCGAGCGTCAGCGCTTCCCCGGGATTGGTCTCGTTGATGACGGCGAACATCAGGTCGAAGAACGGGTTCATCGGACCGTCGGACCCGATGGCCAGCGGCACTCCGGCCGCGACGAGCGACTTCACCGCCGACATCCGGGAGCTGCGCGCGCCAAGACGACTCCGCATCACCGACGCCAGCATGAAGTGCGACGGGTTCTGGACGAGCACGACCCCCATCCGCCTCGCGCGTTCCACGTGGGCAGACTCGAACATGTCGCCATGCTCGATTCGCGGACGGAGTGGAGCCCACTTCTCCCCACCCGTTGCCTCGAGCGCCGCAAGCAGCATGTCGATTGCCGCGTCTCCGACGACGTGGAACATCGGCTGCTCTCGCGAAGCCAGCGCGCGCGTCAGGAACATTCGCAGATCAGCGTCCGAGAAGTTCACCCGTCCTCGCGTCGACGGTGCATCCTCATAGGGACGCCGCAGGAACATGAGCCGCTCGATGGGCGTGCCATCGAGGATCCACTTCGTCCCCGACACCGTCACGCGCCCTGAGGACCGTCCTGGCGCAGGCTGCCGCCACGCGGAAGGCGCCGTCATCGGGAACGCGATGAGCCGCATTCGAATGAGCAGCTTCGCCTCCTCGATCAGTGGCGCCGCCCGATCCACGGGATAGCCCGTCATCACCGCCTGGACGGTGGTGATGCCGTAACCCGCGGCATCTGCGGCGTAGCGCTGATACTCGCTGATCTGCACGGCGCGGTCCGCGAGCATGGCAAGACGAAGGCGCACGCCGTAGTCGGCATATTCGTGCGAGTCCCGTCAGTGTCTGACCATCCGGCATCCGGACGAAGAAGCCACCGGGAGGATCCGGTTCCCGTTCGCCAACGTCGAGCAGCCGCATGGCCGTCGTATTGAGAAGGGTCCCATGTCCGTGCCAGCTTCCCAAGAGCACCGGGTGATCTCCCGTGACCGGGTCGAGCGCTGCGCGGGTGGCCTTCGGATCCTGCAGGACGTTGCCGCCAATTTCTCCGAGAATCCAGCCACCGGCAGGCGCCTTGGCGGCAGCGGCCTTGACCCGCGCGACCACCGTGTCGAGCGTCGGGTTTTCTGCGACGGCTGGTGGGCCCTCGACCATCGTGTGCGGCGGCGTCGCCGTTGGATGCGCATGCGCATCGTTGATACCGGGAATCACGAGCCGTCCGCCGGCATCCACCATTCGGGTCGTGAACCCGGCCTGTTGACCGACGTCGGCATTCGTTCCGACCAGGATGACACGGTCATTCGTGACCGAGAGTGCCTCGGCCCACGGCTGCGTTGCGACACCGGTAAAGATGCGCGCGTTGAAGACAACCAGGTCGGCAGTCCGAGCCTGTGAGCTCAGAGCCAATCCGGCCGCAAGCGGGAGAAATGCGAATTGCCGACTCTTGAACGTCATGACCTATGCGCCATTCGGGTTCAACTCCGTGGATTTCAGTTTTCTCTGTGGTGAATGGATCGGGTTCTCCCTCGAGTCAGGGTCTGAACAACGCCACGCGGCGCCGATACGTGAACATGCGCCATAACCACTCGATCGGCCCGAACGAGGCACGCCTGAGCCATGCACGGCTGACAATCATCTGGAGGGCGAAGAACAGGATCGCACCCGCCAGCAGAAGGACGAGCGGCACCCGCCCGAACCAGCCAAACCCGATCGCGTAGAAGATGATCACCCCGGCAACGCTGTGCATCAGATAGTTCGTGAGTGCCATTTGTCCGGCGGGCGCGAACGCACGTCTCACAGCCGGGACACGGCAGAACAGCAGGCACAGCCCGGCTGCATAGCCAAGCGATAGCGCCGGCACGCCGACCGACTTCGCGGTGGTTTCGATCAGGCCGGCGACGCCCGGAACGCCCATGTTGTTACCTTCGAGACGCGCGCCCGCGAAAGAGAGCGGCAGTCCGATGATCACCCCGCACGCGAAGACGCGCCGCAGAAGAGGCCGGTGCGCGTCGAGGTTCGCGAACAGCTCCCGGCGTCCGACATAAAAGCCGAGGAGAAACATGCCGAAGACCCGCGGGAAAACATCTGGAAGAATCGCCGGGCGACCTGGGCGATTGAGAAAATGGCGTTACCCTTGACAACGTCGGCATACGTGCCGGTGGCAAAGCCGTTCACGGCCTCCGCGAGCATTGGCGGCAGCGCACCCGGATCCGCGGACTGCTGCACCGGTACTGATGCGAGGCTCACCACCAGCACCAGGAGGCCGTAGATCAGGATCGGCAGCAACAGCATCGCGCCGGCCCACCTCAGGATCGCGCGGCCGTTCTTTCGGATGAACGGCAGCAGGGCGAACCCGATCACCGCGTAGGCGAGCAGGATGTCCCCCATCCAGATCAGCAGCGTGTGGACGAGACCGATGAGCGACAGACCCAGGAGCCGGCGTTTGAAGAGGGCGGCAGCATCCCCTCCGCGTGACGTGGCACGCTGGATGAACACGGCGAACCCCACGCCGAACAGGAACGAGAAGAGAGAATAGAACTTCGCCTCGACGAGAAACAGCACCAGGAAACCAAGCGGATCGTGCCAGTTGGCGAACGGCAGCGATTCGGGTGTGCCGGCCGGTGTGAAAGCCAGTCCCGACAAGGGAAAGATGTTGGCCAGCAGGATCCCGAGCAACGCCACGCCGCGCACGGCATCGAGCGTATCCATGCGTTCGGCAGCATGCACCGGGGCGCCGACAGTGTCCACGACGGTCCCATGGGTCGGGAGAGAATATCAGACGCCCGGGTCACCGGTTTCGCGTGCGAGCCTCAGATCGGCGACCAGTGAGGCGTAGGCCGCGCGTTGCGCTTCCGGGTTGTCGGCGCGCAGCACGGCGGCCGGGTGCAGCGTGACCAGGAGCGAGGGCGCCCAGGCCTGCCCGGTGATGACGCGTCCACGCAAGGCGTTCACGCGCGCCTGCGGACCGAGGAGCGTTTGCGTCGCCGTGCCGCCGAGGCACACGATCACCCGTGGGGAGATCGATGCGAGCTCTGCCTCCACCCACGGACGACACGCGCGCATCTCCGACAATCGGGGCGTCCGCAAACAACCCTTCCTGCCCCGGGATCGGGCTGTACGCGGTGTAGTAAACGCGCCGCAGGTTGTGGCGTGCATACAGACGATCCGCCATGGTGAGGATGGTCGCGTCACTCGTCCCGGTCGCTCCGACGATCATCTGCGTCGTTTGCCCGGCGGCCGCGTAGGGCGGGGGCGAGGATCCATCACCTGCGCCCGCGGCGGACGCGTCGATCTCGCTCTTCACGCCGGCCATCACCGTCTCGATCGATTCGTGAGACTTGTCGGGCGCAAGGCGTCGTATGTCGTCGGTGGTCGGCAGTTCGATGTTGACGCTCAGACGATCCGCCCAGAGGCCAGCGTCGCGCAGCAACTCCTGTGACACCCCGGGCATCGCCTTCAGATGAATGTAGCCGGCGAACCCGTGCTCCACCAGGAGCGACCGCGCGACCGCGACGATCTGTTCCATCGTGTAGTCGGGGCTCTGGATCACCCCGGAGCTGAGGAACAGTCCGTCGATGTAGTTCCGCTGATGAAAATCAATGGTGAGCTGCACGATTTCGTCGACGGCGAAGCGCGCGCGGGGAAGGTCGTTCGAGGCGCGATTGACGCAGTACGCGCAGTCGTAAATGCAGTAGTTGGTGAGCAGGACCTTCAGCAGGGAAACGCAGCGCCCGTCAGGCGTATAGCTGTGGCAGATGCCCGGCGCGGCCGCGGGATCCCGACTGGTCCTGGTCGACGCGCAGGACGCGTCATATTTCGCGGAATCAGCCAGAATGCCGAGCTTTTTCGCAAGTTCCCTCACCATTCGATGGTATCACGCCGAGGCGAACATCAGGCGAAACTGCTTCCGTTTTACCTGGTGCTGAGTGCTGAGTGCTGGGTGCGGGCTGCCGGATGCCCGATGCCTGCTGCTATTTTGCCGCGATTGCGGCGGGCCTGAACACCAGGATGTGCTGCCAGGGCAGGACGTCGATGACCTGGTCGAAGCGAAAATCCTCGGCCTCGAGCTCCGTCCTGGCTTCGGCGACCGACATCTTGTGCTCTTCCCGGATCGGCACCCGCGGATCTTCTTTACGGAACTCGATCAGCACCAGTCGTGCATTCGGTCGCAGCGACTTCTTGAGCGAGGCGAGGAAAGCCTGGGGTTGCGCGAGCTCGTGGTAGACGTCCACCATGATGGCGAGATCCACCGCGGCGGCTGGCAGCCGGCTCTCGGTTTCACTGCCGAGGATCATCTCGATGTTTCGAATCGCCGCGGCATCGATCTTCTGCTTGATCAACGCCAGCATCTGCGGCTGGAGGTCGGTGGCGTAAACCAGGCCACGTGGTCCAACCGCATCGGCCAGCCGGACGGCGTAATAGCCGGAACCTGCGCCGATGTCGGCGACGGTCTGCCCGGGGTGGATCTTCAGGGCCGCAATTGCCTTGCTCGGGGCTTCTTCGGACTCTCGCTCTGGACGCTCGAGCCACGCGGCCCCCTCGTGGCCCATCACGCCCGCGATCCGGCGTCCCGAGACAGGATGCCGCCCCTGCGCTCCGACGAGCACAACCGCGATCACGCCGATCAGAGCCACCGCAGTAATCGAAACAGATCGCACGGTCATAACTTGATCCTGCGGGCTTGCAGCGCCGAAATCCGCGCGATGGAATCGTAGTCACGGTCGTGATGCAGGACCTCGAGACCATGCCGGATAGCGCAGGCGGCGATCAGGCAGTCGACGCCGGAACGGATCGTGATCCCTCCTCGACGCGCGGCTCGATAGAGGTCCACCGCCTGGTCGAACGCACCTCGAGGCATGGGGGATTCCACGACCGGCAGCGCGTGCATGGCGTCGCGCGCGACCGCAAACGCGCGCTCATCACGGAATCCCTGCAGCACTTCCTGGATCACCGGCAAGCACGTCACCACGTCATCGAGCTCGAACTGCTTCTGGATAGAGGCTCGAGCCGGCTTCCGGAAGATCTCGATCCAGACGGAGGTATCAACGAGCACCACGGCGTCTCGTCCTGTAGACCCCGCGATCCTCGCGGACGACGGCGAGGTCCCCTTCCCAATGTCCTGTCCCGGCGAGATCCAGAATCCGGCGCGCCTTGATGCGCCGCACGAACTCCTCCAGGGCGCGCTCCACGGTGCGGGAGTACGTCCGTTCCCCGCTCAGCCGCGTCGCTTCGTCCAGCAGCGTCTCATCAAGCACAAGATTAGTGCGTTTCATACTCACGACATTTTAACAGAGCCTGACACGAAAGGATTTTTGTGACCCTCGGTTTGTGTGATTCGAGAGAATCAGGCGCGTCGGCCGCCTGCGCGGACTTCGCGTGGAACTCCTGATCGAAGAGACCGTGATGGTCGAGCTCAAGGCGGTGCAGGCGCTCTCCCCGGTCCACCACGCGCAGCTGATGGCCTACCTGAAGCTGACCGGTGCGCCGGTCGGGCTGTGATCAACTTCAACGTTCCAGTCCTGCGACAGGGTCTACGCAGGGTGCTGAACGAAAAACACGAACTCGTTGACCACCCGGGCCCGCTCACCGCACAGTCTACGCCCCACCAACGCGAGGCCCTGCACGCCAGGCCGATCGTCGAGTCGCCGATCTCCGCCGCGGTGTCGATCAGGTGGCAGATCGCTATCGGCCCTTGCTGCAGGGCCTGCTCAGCCCGGAGCGCGGCCTGATCCGATCCGCGCCCCTACACACGCTCCGCCAGCCGCCGGACCCGATCACGCTCGCCGGGCCCGAACCATGGCGGGCTCCCGGCGGCGGCGTTGTCCCGCATGTGATCTGTCTAGAACGTCGCCGGTATCGTGACGTGACAGCGCGGGTCACTCAATCCCCATTTCAGGAGCACCTGCGGCCACGTGGTGACACCGAAGGGCGCGAACGCCGCAAGCTCCGATCGAAGCGGCGATTGCCGGACCAGGGATCCCTCACCGTACGGACGCATGAGGACGACGCCGAGATCGAGGTCGGCGGCAAGCGGAAGGATCCTCTGCTCGATGTCGCGTTCGAGCGGGTTGTAGGGGACCTGGATCGCGCTGATGCGGCCGGTATTCATCAGGGCGGCGAGATCGGCAAAGGCAGAGGGACTGTAGTGCGTGGCGCCGATCGCCACGACTTTGCCTTCGTTCTGCAACCGCTCGAGCATGTCGAGATGTTCGCGCCAGTTGACGAGGTTATGAAGCTAGTAGAGGTCGATCCGGCCGCCGAAGAACCGCAGGGCACGGGCCGCCTGGCGCCGTCCTTCTTCTGCTGACGGCGTCCACACTTTGGTGGCGATCAGCGCACCCTCCCGTCCCTCGAGCGCCGCCCCGAGCACCGCTCGGCTTCGCCATACATCGGCGATGAGTCGAACAGTGCATCCGTTCTCGAGGGCGCAGTCGATTACCGCTCGCGCTTGCGCTTCATCTCGATCGCCACGCACATCGAACGTGCTCCACGTGCCCATGCCGACGACGGGAACGTCGAGGGCGGAGCGTCCAAGTCTCCGGATTTCGATCATGACTGTTGCCCCTTCGCGAGCGAACGGCGCGAGGTGGAAGCCACGCTCACAGCGTGGCGGGCCGGTCGGTTTCGCCAAACAGGATCACGAGTTGACCGTACTTCCGTCCGAGCGCGAGTGCGGCGCCTCTGGAGATCCCAAGCATCATCAGACTTTCTTCCTCCCATGATCGGTCCGCCGCGGTGCCGACGCGCGGCAGAAACATGAATCCTATTGACGCTGGTGTTCACGTGCCGAGCTGGCTTTGACGAGGTGGCTCGGCGTACGCTGACTCGTGCCGCTCCTGATCGGACCCGTGCTGGTCGTCCTCGCTCTAGTGGCGCTGATCCCTGTGTCAATCATCCAGCGCTACCGGATGGGGACGTCGCGCCAGCGCGCGAGAGGCTGGCTCACGACGCTCAACGTCATCGGTCTGTCGCTGTCGGCCATCCTCTTTCTTACGAGCGCCGCCTTCACTAGTATCTGGGTTCCGCAGGCGTTGACGTATACGGCCGCGGGACTGGCGGGAGGGTGTGTGCTCGGGATTGTCGGACTGGGGCTCACGCGGTGGGAGCCGGCGGCGGGATCGCTCCATTACAAGCCGAATCGTCTGCTGGTGCTCGGGATCACGCTCGTGATCACGGCGCGCCTGTTCTACGGGTTCTGGCGCGGGTGGCACGCGTGGCGCGCAGGCGTCGAAGGCGCGTCCTGGCTCGCCGCGGCCGGGGTGGCGGGCTCCATGGCCGCCGGCGCGGTAGTCCTGGGTTACTACCTCACCTATTGGATCGGCGTCCGACGGCGGCTTCGGCGACAGGTGCGAGGTGGGCAGG
>JACDBQ010000410.1 GCA_013694845.1 Acidobacteriota bacterium | reverse complement strand
AGCAGATGGTCACGCTGTCACTCCCTGCCTTGCGTCGACTGCAGTTTCCGCTCGATGACGGCAAGGTCGATCCCAAAGTGAACGACGCGGGCCGGACGGTTCTCGCGGCGTTGGGACTGTGCGCGGCGGCGTTGGCGGCGGAGAAGGGCTTTGACCTGCGATCGCGATGCCTGCTCTGGCCAAGCGAACCAATGACGTGGGAGCTCCTGGCCAAGCCGGGCGAGACGCCTGTGACGATCAGCCTCGACGCTGACGAGGCCATCAAGTTGCTGAACGATGCCGTGAACGCGGCGGCGACCGTCGGCCTCAAATGGCGCACGGAGCCCCTGACCCTCCAGCCGGCACCGCAGCTTCTCGAACTCGTCAGGAAGAGTCAGGCGCTGGCAGTCGCGCAGGGAGGCGAGGCGGGAGGAGCCGACTGATGCTCGCCTTGGGCATTCGCTATCTCACGGGTTATGCCGTGGCGACGGACGTGTCGGACCGGGCGAAGGCCGAATGGCCCCCTCACCCCGCTCGGATGTTCATGGCGCTCGCAGCCGCTCATTTCGAGACCGGTGAACATGCCGACGAGCGAGCGGCGCTGGAGTGGCTGGAGCGACAAGGTCCGCCAGCCATGCGCGTTAGCCTTGCCGACGCTCGCGATGTCGTCAGTCACTTCGTTCCAGTCAATGATAGTGGGGACCCTGTGCACGGCGAGAAGGTGATGACTCCCCTGCAGGGCATCGCGTTGGGTCGTGACCGCCAGCACCGGTTGTTCCCGCGTGTGCGCCCGCAGGACGACACCGTGTACTTGTTCTGGCCTGAAGCCAAGGTCGACGAGGTGCGCCGAGCCGCGTTGGCTCGGCTTTGCGACAAAGTAATTCGGGTCGGCCATTCCTCGTCGCTCACGCAGATGTGGATCGTCGAAGAGGGTGCGGGCGTCACTGCAACGCTCGAACCGGCACACGCTGGGGAACACCAGATGAGAACGGTCACCGACGGCACCCTGGACTATCTGAAATCGGCGTACAACCTCGAAGGCATCGAGGCACACGCCGACCTCCAAGTCCGGATCGCGGCCGCAAAGGGCAAGGCGAAAGCCGCGTTGAGGAAGGAACTGACCGATCGCTTCAGCGGCATCGACCCTTCATCGCTGCGCCCCACGATCAGTCGATGGCAGGTCTATCGCGAGGTCAATGGTTCAGCCACACGCGAGGCCTTGACTTCAGGTGCGTTTGATCGCGAACTGATGGTCCTCTCGATCGACGAAGGACCCGTCGTCGGGCTCGAGACGACATGGAACCTGCTGACCGCGCTGCGCGATACGATTCTGAAGACATGCGATCCGGCGCCCGAGTGGGTCACAGGTCACCGGTCTGACAAGTCACCATCCCAACAGCCACACCTGGCACTGCTGCCGCTGCCGTTTGTGAGCAGCCAACATGCAGACGGCCACCTGCTGGGGATCGCCATGGCTTTTCCCAAAGGCACAGAGCCGCGAGATCGCGGCAGGGCGTTACAGAAGTTGCTTTACGAGCAAGACGGTCAGCCACGTGCTATCAGGCTGGTGAGGGGTTCGATCGGCGAATGGACGCTCCGGCGTGAAACGCGGGAGTCTCCGCCCCGTGCATTGCGGCCTGAAAGCTGGACCGGGCCGAGCGACACGTGGGCGACGGTGACGCCGATTGTGCTGGATCGGCACCCTAAGTCGGATCGCGCGAAAGATCTGGAGCGCTGGTCGCTGGAAGTTGCAGCAGTCCTGGCGGAGAGCTGTCAGAGACAAGGCCTCCCGACGCCCGTTGGAATCGATATCGACAAGACCTGCTGGCATCGCGGGGCGCCGCGCGCGATGACAAGTCACGGCGGAGGGTTTCCGCTCATGCCGGTGAGGCCAGGACAGTCAGCACGACAGCAGGTGCACGCCTGGCTTCGGTTCGATCGGCAGATCGAAGGTCCACTGCTATTGGGGGCCGGGCGGTATCGCGGCTACGGACTCTGCAAGGCATGGACACAGGGTGCGCGATGACCCTGAAGGCCGATCAGTTCGACGCGTTCTTTGGTGAGCTTTGGGAAACCAGGGACAGCGACGGTGTCTTGCGGCGGTATGAGCCGTTTCCGTGGCAACGGCGTCTGGCGCAGCAGGTCTGTGAAGGTGAATGGCCGTCATTGATTGATCTGCCCACTGCGAGTGGCAAGACAGCATGCCTGGATATCGCTGTGTTCGCGCTGGCCATCCAGGCGTCAAGGCCCGCGGCGCAGCGCACGGTGGGCCGCCGGGTATTTTTCGTGGTCAACCGGCGTGTGATCGTTGATGAAGCAAACGCCCGTGCCGCCAGGATCGCAGCGAAACTCCAGGACGCTCTGAACGACGAGGGGCCTCAGTCGGTCCTGCGCCAGGCCGCCGAAGCGTTGCAGGAGATTTCCGGTGACATCGCCGCTCCGCCCCTCGATGTTGCCCTCCTACGGGGCGGGATCTACCGCGACAACCGCTGGGCCCGCTCGATCACACAGCCCACAATCATCACCAGCACGATCGACCAGATCGGTTCGCGGCTGCTCTTTCGCGGCTACGGCGTCTCCGACGCTGCCCGACCGATCCACGCGGCGCTGATCGCCCACGACAGCTTGCTGCTGCTCGATGAGGCTCACATCAGTCAGCCGTTTGCACAGACACTGGAGGCAATTCAGTCCTATCGCGGCGAAAAATGGGCGACCCAACCACTGTCCACGCCTTTTGTGGTCGTCCAGATGACTGCGACACCAGGCCGGTCGGACGTTGATCAGTTCCGGCTCGACGCTGCCGATCGAAAGCACTCGGTTCTCGCTGCGCGGCGCAGTGCCTCCAAACCCGCAAAACTCCTCATCTCGGAGAAAGCCAAAGGTAAGAATGCGGCTGCGGCCACTGCGGCGCTCGCAGAAACGCTGGCCGAGGCGGCCCTGGGACTCCTCTCTGATGAGCGTCGCACTGTGGCCATCATCGTCAACCGCATCGCCACGGCCAGGGAAGTGTACCGCCAGCTCGGCGCGAACAAGCCGCTTTCCGACACGGACAACGCGGCGCAGCTTTGTCTCGTCATCGGTCGGATGCGGTCAATCGATCGTGATGCACTAACGCCGGCTATCCAGGCTCGTGTCGGTGGCGAGGGTACTCGAACGACCGGTACCCCGCCGTTGTTCGTCGTCGCCACACAGTGTCTTGAAGTCGGGGCGGACTTCGACTTCGACGCCTTGGTCAGCGAATGCGCCAGTCTTGATTCGCTACGGCAGCGCTTCGGGCGCCTCAATCGAACTGGCCGGCCGTTGGATGCGCTTGGTCGCGTTGTTATCCGTGCCGACCAGGTCGATAGGAAGGACGATCCGGTGTACGGCTCGGCTCTGGCGAGCACATGGGAGTGGCTGCGATCTGTCGCCGCGAACGACACCGTGGATTTCGGCATCGCGACGATGGAGGCAACGCTGGACGGCATCGACGTCACCGGCCTGCTCGCCGAGCGGGCCCATGCCCCGGTCATGTTCCCTGCATATGCCGATGCGTGGTCGCAGACGAACCCCACACCCTCCCCCGATCCAGACGTCGCGCTATTCCTTCACGGGCCTGCGCGCGGCGAACCCGATGTGAACGTCTGCTGGCGCGCGGACC
>JACDBQ010000400.1 GCA_013694845.1 Acidobacteriota bacterium | reverse complement strand
CCTCGCTCCTTCGCTCGGCCCGGTAGCTCGCCGCGACCATCCCGCATCCCGCACCCCGCATCCCACACCCCGGACCCCGCATCAAGATCCGACCCGAATGAGTTCGATGTCGAAGACCAGCAGTCCCCTCGGCGAATCACCCCCGGGCGCGTTACCGTAGGCGAGCTCCGCGGGAATCCAGAAGCGCCGCTTTTCACCTTCGACCATCATCTGGACGCCTTCGGTCCAGCCGGGGATCACGCCGTCGAGCCGGAACGTGATGGACTCGCCGCGCTGCAACGAGCTCTCGAACATCATGCCGTCGGTCGTCCAGCCCGTGTAGTGCACCGTGACCTCGGAGTTCGGACGCGGGTGACGGGTGCCGGTGCCAGGCGTAAGCACCCGCCATGCGAGACCGGACGGCGATCGTTGGGCATCGGCCGGCGTTGCTGCGACATCCGGGGGAGCGGGAATGGCCGGTGCGGCTTTCGCCGGTGGCTCCTCGGCGGGCGCGCGCGTGCACGCGGCCACCAGTGAAACCGACGCGGTGAACAGTAGAGAAAACATCATCCGTTTGCGCATGTTCCATTATCTCCGGCCGAGCTTTATTTGGTGATTCTGCGTGGTACACTTTTGCGTCAGGTGGTAGCCAGCCTTGCTGTAGCCCGCGCCTATGCCCCGCTTACACACTGCCGACTCCATCAGTTCGATCCATCCCGGATCGGAAAGCAGCGGCTCCGCACAGGCGGGGCGGAAGAGAGAAGAGTAGCAATGGGCCGTAAACTCTACGTCGGCAACCTGCCGTACACGGCGACCGAACAGGACCTGCAGGATCTGTTTGCCCAGGCCGGCGCGGTGGAAAGCGTCAACGTGATGCGCGACATGGCCACGGGTCGTGCGCGAGGATTCGCCTTTGTCGAGATGGCATCCGATGATGATGCCCAGAAGGCGATCGATCAGTTGAACAACACCGACTTCGGAGGCCGCAATCTCACGGTCAACGAGGCTCGTCCGAAGACCTCGGCTGGCGGCGGTGGTGGGGGTGGTCGAGGTGGGGGTGGGGGCGGTGGCTACGGTGGGGGTGGTGGCGGCGGCGGCGGTCGCAAACGCGAACCACGCTGGTAGTTGCCAGATCGAGAACCGGCGGCATCCGAAAGGGGTGCCGCCTTTTTCTTTGGTGTTCACTCACTTTTCCAGGAGCAATCGAATGAACGCGCACCTCCGACGCCTGGTCTTGGCGATCGCCGGGATCGCCCTGATCTCGGCGACGCCCGCCTCCACGCAGTCCCTCAAGCGGCCACAGAAGCAGTATTCGGTCGAACAGTTCATGACGACCGTGGCGATCCAGGGGGCGTCCTTCTCCCCGGACGAATCGCGGATCCTCTTCTCGTCCAACAAGACCGGGATCTGGAACGCGTACACCATCCCGGTCACCGGCGGCGAGTGGTCGCCGGTCACCACGTCCTCGACGGAGTCGACTTACGCGATCACCTATTTTTTAAACGACGACCGCATCCTGCTCACGCGCGACCAGGGGGGCAACGAGCTGAATCACCTGTACGTTCGCTTGGCCGATGGCCAGGAGAAGGACCTGACTCCCGGAGCGAAGCTGAAGGCCGCCTTCGGCGGCTTCACACCCGACGGCGACGCGTTCTGGGTGCAGACCAACGAACGTGACCCGCGATTCTTCGATGTGTACCGCTACGACGCGAAGACCTACGAGCGGACGTTGTTCTACGAGAACCGGGACGGTTACTTTCCCGCGGCAGTCTCGAATGACGGCAAATGGGTCGCGTTGTCGAAGATCATCACGACGTCCAACACGGACGTCTATCTCTGGAACGCGGCGACCAAGACCGCGACCCACCTGTCCCCGCACACGACCGAGGCGCAGTACCAGCCGGCAACCTTCGATCCGGCGTCGACCTCGCTGTATTACACGACCAACGATGACACCGACTTCATGCGGCTCCGCCGCTACTCGCTGATCGACGGCAAGCACCAAGACGTCGAGAAGGCGGACTGGGACATTGGTGGGGTCGCGTTTTCGAAAACGGGCAAGTACCGCGTGCTCACGATCAACGAGGATGGCCGTGCCGCCATTCGGATCACCGAGACCGCGACGGGCAAGGTGCTGGAACTTCCGTCCGTGCCGTCCGGCGGCGTGGCGGGCGTCACGATCGGCAAGAGCGAGGCGAGCATCGCCTTTTACGTGAACGGCGATCGATCACCGAACGACCTGTTTTTCATGAAGCGCGGTTTCGAGAAACCGGTAAAGCTCACGAGCTCCCTGAATCCCGAGATCGATCCGGCCGATCTGGTCGACACCGAGGTCGTCCGGTTCAAGGCGCGGGACGGGATCGCGATCCCAAACATCCTGTGGAAACCGCACCAGGCGACCGCATCGACCAAAGCGCCCGCCGTCGTGCTGGTGCACGGCGGCCCCGGCGGGCAGACGACTCGCGGTTACAGCGCCATGGTCCAATATCTCGTCAACCACGGCTACGTTGTCCTCGGAATCAACAACCGTGGGTCGTCGGGCTACGGTCGCACGTTCTTCGCAGCCGACGATCAGAAACACGGACGCGAGCCGCTCTGGGACTGCGTGGATGCGAAGACGTACCTGGCGAGCCTTCCCTACGTCGACGGAGATCGCGTCGGGATCGTGGGCGGCAGCTACGGCGGATACATGGTGCTCGCCGCCCTGGCTTATCAGCCGGATGTCTTCGACGTGGGCGTGGACATCTTCGGCGTGTCGAACTGGGTGCGCACGCTCGAGAGCATTCCGGCCTGGTGGGAAGCACAGCGAACGGCCCTCTACGCAGAGATTGGCGATCCCGTGAAGCACAAGGAGCTGCTGCGCGAGATCTCCCCGGCGTTCCACGGCGAGAAGATCCGCAAGCCGTTGATGGTGCTGCAGGGCGCGAACGATCCGCGTGTGCTCAAGGCCGAGTCAGACGACATCGTCACGGCCGTGAAGAAGAATGGCGTCCCCGTCGAGTACATGGTCTTCCCGGACGAAGGGCACGGATTCTCCAAGAAGAAGAACCAGATTGAGGGCTATAGCGCGATGCTGAAGTTCCTCGACACGCACCTCAAGGGGAAGACGAAAGCATAAAACTCAAACAAGGAGGGGAGCTGAGTGCTGAACGCTGACTGCCCCGGACCCCGGACTCCGGACTCCGGACCCGGATCTCAGACCCCGGACCTATGCCGGGACTTGAAGGTCCGGCATAGGGGCCGCGGCGAACAGTCTTCGGCACGGTTTGGCGATCATCCTCGCCCACTGTGCCGAACGCTGCACGCGCGCGCTGTCGGTCGCGATACCCGTGTTCGCATACATCTGCCGGTAGAGTTTCGAAATCAGCACGAAGGCGAGCCGCGACTTCAACCCCGGCGTGCACTTCGAGCGCCGCCAGATCTGCGGCAGGCTGTAGAACTTGTCCCAGACGGCCTGCGTCCTTTCGCGGATCTCGTCGGGGGACATCTTCGGGTGCGGGACGTACACCTTCGGCCGGTTCTCCTGGGGGATCAGCCAGTGGCGCGTCAGGGGAATCCCGGCGATCCGCTGCGTGTCGGTGTCGATCGTCTTCTCCCATTCAATGAAATCCAGCGTGCCCGGAAACGGCGTCAGCATCACGAACTGCGCGAAGGTGACGTCGGCCATTTCGGCCAGCGCGACCGTCGCGTCGAAGGTGGAGGGTGAGTCACTGGGCAAGCCGAAGATGAATGACCCGAGCACATGGACGCCGTGCGTGCGGAAGGCCCGGAGCCGGGCCACGAGCTCGTCGCCGGTCGCGTTGAACGGCTTGTAGATATCCTTGAGCCCCTCGGGGGTGACCGATTCGATCCCGACGAGAGCTCCCTTGATCCGCGCGCGGTTCATCGCGTTTAGAAACTCGGGATCCTCCGCCGCCTCCATCGTGATCTGGGTGAAGAAGATCATGTCCTTCGGCAGCTTCGCGAGGCGGTCCATGAGCTCGAACCGTTCTTTGCGGATCGCTCGAAGGGATTCGAGGCGCGCGGGGTCCTGCCGTCGCGCGGCCATGCGGAGGTCTTCGGCCGAAACCGGATAGAAGTTGTCGTCGGCCAGCGCGATGAAGCGGAAGCCGCGACGCCGAAGTTCGACGATCTCTCCAACCACCGAGTCAACCGCCCGCTGGCGAGGCTTCTGCCCGTCAGTCCGCCAGACGGAGCAGAACGAGCAGTGCTTGGGGCAGCCTCGTAGCGTCTGCACCGATGCCCACATGTACTTGTTCGGCGGCAGCAGGTCCCATCGCGCCGCCAGGAACGAGTCGGCCTCGACACGGCCGCCATCGTATACACGCTGGAGCCTACCGAGCCGGGCATCCCCGATCACCGACGGCCAGACAGCATCCCCATCCCCTTTGACGACCGCATGCGCTCCCCCGAGCTCATGTGCCTCATCGGGGTAGAGGGTCGCGTGAATACCCCCGTAGATCACTGTGGCACCCGCCGCCCGTGCGGCTCGGCCGACTTCATATCCGCGAAGTGCGTTGCCAGTATGTATGCCGATTCCGACGATGTCGCCGGGCTGAATGGTTGTGACGTCGAGAGGCTCGAGGGTTTCGTCGGTCAGAATGGGGTCGCCCGCATCGGACGGGGTCGCCGCGGCAAGTACGAAGAGCCACCGCGGCGTGATGACACCCACGCCGAAGGACACGTGGCTCGGATTGACGAGGTGAACGCGCATCATGCGACTATACACCCCGTCCAACCCTACGCCCTCATCCGACGTCAAAGCCCCTATGCAGGATATCCGTTACGCGCTCCGCAGCCTGCGGAAGCAGCCGCTCTTCACGCTGATCGCCGTGCTGACCCTGACCCTCGGGATCGGCGCCAACACCGCCATCTTCAGCCTGGTGTACCAGATCCTGTTGAGACCGCTGCCCTACGGCGATGCCGACCGACTGGTGTTCGTCTGGAATGCCTACCCGTTGATGGGGCTGGAACAGGCCAGCGTCTCGATCCCTGACTACATCGATCGGCGCACCCAGGCCGAGGCGGTGGAAGACGCGACCCTGTTCACCGGGCGCGCGCTGAATATCGCCGAGGGCGGGCAGGCCGAGCAGGTCCGCGGTCTGGCGGTCACGCCGTCCTTTTTCTCGACGCTCGGCCGCCAGCCTGCGCTCGGCCGCG
Source organism: Acidobacteriota bacterium (assembly GCA_013694845.1). Classification (GTDB taxonomy): domain Bacteria; phylum Acidobacteriota; class Vicinamibacteria; order Vicinamibacterales; family 2-12-FULL-66-21; genus JACDCA01. The sequence continues at coordinate 2,944 of JACDBQ010000400.1, read as the reverse complement.
GGTTCAGTGAAGACGAGGCCAAGCCCGGCGCCGATCGCCAGGTCATTCTCGCTCACGGCCTGTGGCGTTCGCGCTTCGGCGGAGACGCCTCGGTCGTGGGTCGCGACATCCGGATCAATGGCGAGGCCTTCAAGGTCGTTGGCGTCCTGCCGGCCAACTTCGAACTGCCCGGCCGCGATATCGGCGCGCTGATTCCGTTTGCCTTTACGGCTCAACAGATGTCCGACGCAGGACGGGGCAATGAATTCAGCCAGATGATCGCGCGGCTGCGACCCGGCGCCTCCATCGACCAGGTGAACTCGCAGATCAAGACCATCGTCACGCGCAACGTGGAGCGGCTGCCGTCCAGCGCGGATTTCGTTCGGACGAGCGGCTTCACCGGTTTTGCCCGACCGATCCGGGATCAGCTCGTCGGTGATACGCGCGAGCCCCTGGTCGTTCTTCAGCTCGGCGTGCTGTTCGTCCTTTTCATTGCCTGCGCCAACGTCGCGAACCTGCTGCTGATGCGGGCCACGGGCCGCGGGCGCGAACTGGCGATCCGGACGACACTCGGAGCGGGTCAAGGGCGGCTCGTCCGGCAGATGCTGACTGAGGGCGTGGTGCTGTCCCTCCTGGGCGGGATCGCCGGTCTGGCGGTTGGTTTCGCCGGGGTTCGGGCGCTCATCGCGCTCACGACCACGCAGGTGCCCGGATCCACAGACGCGACGCTTCACCTTCCGGTGCTCGCGTTCACGCTCGTGCTGGCCGTCCTCACGGGGCTCGTCTTCGGCATCGTGCCGGCGATCGCGGTGATCCGGGGTAACACCAACACGCTGCTGAAAGAGGATGCGACCCGGGGCTCGGCCGGACGAGGCACAGGCGTCCTGCGGGCGGCACTGGTGGTCGGCGAAACCGCCGTGGCGCTCATGCTGCTCGTCGGCGCGGGCCTGTTGATCAAGAGCTTTGCCCGACTTCAACAGGTTGATCCCGGGTTCGAACGCGAGAACGTCCTCACCGCACAGCTCTCGCTTCCGGCCACGCGCTACGCCCAACCGGCGGACCGTGCGGCATTCTGGTCGCGTCTGCTCGAAAAGACGCAGCAGATCCCCGGCGTGACGAGCGCCGGCACCACGACCAATGTGCCATTCAACGGGAACGTCAGCTCCGGCTCCTACTCGATCGTCGGGTATACACCGGCCCCCGGCGAGGCCCGCCCGCATGCGCGCCAGGAGGTCGTGGGCGGCGACTACTTCCGCTCGATGCAGATCCCGCTGATCGAAGGGCGCGTCTTCCATCCCGGCGACTCGCTCGACAGCCCCCAGGTAGCGGTTGTCGATCGTTACCTGGCAGAGCGCTACTTCAAGGGGCGCAGCGCCGTCGGCCAGGAGATCCAGCGCGGCGGGCCCGACAGCCCGAAGATCCGCATCGTCGGCGTAGTCGGCACGATCAACAGCATCGACCTCGGTCTGCCGGTCACGAAAGAACGGATCTACCGCCCGGTGACGCAGCAGGCGCCCGGCGGTGGCGCGCTGGTGCTAAAGACCGCGCTCGACCCGGCGCAGCTCGTCTCGCAGGTACGGGCGGCCGTGCAGCAGATCGACCCGGAGCAGCCAGTGTTCGACGTCCGGACGATGAAGGAGTGGGTGGATCGATCGCTGGAGATCCGGCGTGCGCCCACGACCCTGCTGACCATCTTCGGAGCCGTGGCGCTGTTGCTGTCGGCGATCGGGATCTACGGAGTACTGGCCTACGGGGTCAGCCAGCGCGTCCGCGAGTTCGGCATCCGGCAGGCGCTCGGTGCGAACCCGCGGTCGATCCTCTCACTCGTGCTGGCCCAGGGCATTCGACGCGTCGGTCTCGGGATCGCGATCGGACTCGCGGGCGCGCTGTGGCTGTCGACCTATCTCGAGAGCCTCCTGTTCGGGGTCAGCGCGCGCGACCTGCCGGTGTTCGCCGCGGTCACCCTTGTGCTCTTCAGCGTCGCGATCGTCGCGTGCTACGTCCCCGCCCGTCGCGCGACGCGGATCGATCCGATGGTCGCGCTGCGAGACGCTTAGGGGCCGGGGGTGCGGAATGCGGGGCGCGTGGCGAAGCTCGGAGCTGGAAGCCGGGAGCTGGCAGCTGGAAGCCGGCAGCTGGAAGCTGAGAGCTGAGAGCTGAGAGCTTGATACGATGAGCGCGTGTTCCTGGTGCTCCTCGTTCTGCTGTCAGCCCAACCGCCGAGTCCCTGCGCCGATGTGGCGAGTTGCTCTACGCTCGCTCTCGAGGCACAGCAGCGTCGCGACTACGAGGTGTTTCACGATCTGGCGTGGGCAGCCTACCGCAAGGGACGCGGCAACGATCCGGCGGTGATGCTGCTCGTGGCGCGGGCGCAGAGCCTCAGTGGCCGTCCGGGTGACGCGCTGGTGATGCTCGAGCGGATTGCGACGACAGGGACGCCCACCGACGTCGCCACCAGCGATGACTTCGCGCGCGTGCGCGCGCTGCCGCGATGGCCGGAGGTCGCCAGGAAGTTCTCGGCCGCGCCTGAAACGCCGGCCACGAGGCCCGCCGACGTGCCGGCGTCCGCGGCCACGCCCGAGCTCAAGGGTGGGAAAGAACGTCCGCCGACCATAGAGAAGACGGCGCCCCCGAAGCCCGAGGCCGGCAGGCAGGAACCATCGAAGCGCGAACCCGAAAAGACGGACTCCCCAAAGCCCGATCCCGCCATTCCCGAAGCCGGCAAGCCGGACTTGGCCGGCCGTAAGCCCAAAGCCGAAAGCCGAACGCCCGAAGCCGTTCCCCCAGCGTCGCGAGCGCGCCGGCGCGAACCCGGCGAGCCGCTGAAGTTCACGACGATCCTGACCCCGAGCGCACTGGTGTACGACGTCGTGTCCAGACGCTTCATCATCGCCGACAGGCAGGCGCGCCGCATCGCGGTGATCGACGAGGACACGGGCCAGGTCGCAACGCTGGTTGGCGCCCA
>JACDBQ010000454.1 GCA_013694845.1 Acidobacteriota bacterium | reverse complement strand
GCGTCAACCACGGGAAGCGGACAAGACCTGAGCCGGATAGCACCTCCTCGAGCCACCGACGGCTGCCCTGGTGATGCGGGCTGTCGGAATCGTAGGCGTACAGCAACAGGTTGGCGTCGACGACGATCACCGGTGCAGCGGCCCTTCGACCTGCTCCAGCAGGTCAGCGATGCTGTCCGGGTTCAGGCCGCGGCGCAAACCACCAAGACTCCGAGTTTTGACCCGAAACGGCGAGCGCTTCGCGGACCGATCCGACATCAGCCCCCGGCGGAGTGCATCGTTCACCACGTCGCGGAATGCGCGGCCGGTGCGGCGGGCCGCCGCCTTCAACTTCGCCGCCACGTCGTCGTCCAGGGTCAGCGTCGTTCGCACATCATGATGTTAAGCGTCAGGCATCATGATGTCAAGTCATCCGACGATTAACCTGCTCCTGTCCACGTCCTCGTCCTCGAAGAGTCCAATGGGGAGTGAACAGAATGATCACGGGTATCGCTTCACGGTCGGGTCGTCGTTCACGTAGGCGCTTGGTGCGAGCGCGACACCGCCACGGTCTTTCAGCCGGACATCAAGACGGTGCGAGCCGGGGCCCAACGCCGGTTTCTCCACGAACAGCACGTACTGTCCCTCGAGTGCCGCGAAGACTCGGTCGAGCGCGGCCTGGGTGAACACGTGTGTCCGCTGGTAGAGTCCGCCGGTGTCTGCCGCCACGACCTTCAGGCCGGCTTCGAGCGAGTGGTAATCCGCATTCGTGACGTCCAGACAGAACACCGAGGCACGCGCTCGCTGCAGCGCCTCCCGCGCATCGTCATAGGCGGGTTCAAGAGTGACACCCATGCTGCCCAACTGGCCGAAGCCGTGACCCACGACGACGATCGACTTGGGGCCGGGCGATGGCGCGAGGGCTTCGGCAATCCGGAGGAGCGACCGCTCCATCGAATACGACAGCGCGACACGCTCGCGATCCAGGGCCGGGCGCAGCGAATGGCCCTGCGGTTTGCCGGGAGCCGTTCCGTCGCCGAACAGGACATCGTGCTCGAACGCCTTGCGTACGAGGTCCCTGTTCTGCGTGAAGTCCAGGAGCAGATCGAGGCGCGAGTCGAACCGGAGCACCGCCACCCGGTCGTGGCGCGAGAATGTCCCGACACTGCGTCCGAGCTCCCGCAGCATCAGCATCAGCCCGGGGATCCGGCTCCCGTCCAGGCTCTTCTGGAACACAAAGACCACGAGCCGGCCGTCCATGGCGTGTTGCAACTGCGTGGTCGTTGGCGGATTCGCGACGGGTTCGCCGGTGATGTGCTGGACGGATTCGATACGGGCCACCCTGCCGTCGATCCTGACCTCGAAGTCCGCCGGATCGAGCCCGAGCAGCGGACGCCCACGCGGATCGATGGCCCGCACATCGAGCAGGATGCGCGCGACATCGACTTTCTCGGTGAACCGGGGTGGATCCTGATCCGCGGCGCGCATCGAGACCGCGGTGAGGAGCAGCAGGACTCCCGCGAGCCAATCGCACGAGCGGAGGGAAGAGCTTGGTCGTCGCACGGTCCGCCGACCCAGTCTACGACGTCATGCTGCGGGTGAGCCCCTCGATCATGACTCCTCCCTTCCCGACGACGCCGATGACATCGTCGGGAGCGGACGGCAAGAGTGGCAGATTCTGCAAGGTTGAGAGCACTCATGTTGAGAGCACTCATTCTTGCGACCATTCATTTGCACCGGTCATCCAGACGATGGTAGCGTCGTCCCAATCAACGTCGGCATGGCATTCGCGAGACCTCCCGCGCGTCCGCTCGCCTCAGTGGCGGAGCGGCCAACGAATGAGGAGATCGTCGATGCCGCCGCAACCGATTGAATTCAGAGTAGAAAGTCTCGAGCGCCGCGTGACCCAACTCGAACAGCTGCCCGCCCGAATCGACGACCTCACCTCGCAGGTTTGGCAACTCCGCACGGAAATGCGTGTTGAATTTTCTGCTGTTCGTCGGGAGATGGTGGAGCAGGTCGCGTCTCTCCGACAGGAAATCGCCGATCAGGGCGGGACCCTTCGACAGGAGATGGCCGAGCAGGGCGAAGGCCTCCGTAGAGAGTTCCGGACGGAGATCGGCAACCTTGCGACGCAGATGCGCGTCCTCCATGAGGACGTCATCAGCCGAATCGCGCAGCTGCAGGAGGGCTGGCCCGGGCGGCCGAGGCGTAAACCGAGGGAGAAGTAGTCGTCCGCTTCCCGCGCCCTTACGCACCGCGGCGGCGAATTGCTCGAACAAATCGCCCGGCAGGGGTGCTTCAGACGCCAGGTAATTGCCATCGGCGCCTCGCGCTCGTGCTTCACGTAGGTAGCCGGCCCCAGGAACCAGGACGCACGCTCGTCGGCGCGAAGACGCGCGAACAGCATGATCGAGGGGCCCCTCCGCTCGTGGTGCTGGTACCGCAGCCGGTCTCGCTATCGGCCATCGTCACGTTCTGGCTCTCCAGTGCACCAACTCCCGGCTGATGGCGTCCCGTCGCTGCGTTCCGGCGTGGCCGTCAGCCCGAGCAGTTCCACCGAGTGCCTGGGTGAGGAACGATTCGTAGAGGCCGCGGGGCTTCATTTAGTGAGGATTGTAACCGCGCGTATCCTGGAGGTTCTCGAGTTGTCGGTCGTCGAGTCCGGTCGTCGCTGCGGTCTTGAAGACAGCCGAAGCACCGATCGCTGCCTGTCGTCAGGCCGCAACCTCCACCGTCGCGTAGGAGTCGATCTCCCGCAGCTTCCGGCGAGGCTTGATCGTACGGTGGCTGGGGCGTGGAACTGACAAGCCATCTTCCCGAAGCCCGCGTACGTGGAACTCGATCGCCCGTTCGATCCGGCGCAATGCGCTGTCGATGGTCTTGCCGGTCGCCACGCAGCCAGGAAGATCCGGTACGGATGCACCCCAATATGTCTGGATCTCGGCTGATACGAACGAGGTATTGGACCGTTTTCATAACTTCGCACCCTTCAACCCAGCCCGTCGCCTCACCGATGCGAACGTGCCCTTTGGCATGTCATCGCCGAGACCACCACTG
>JACDBQ010000368.1 GCA_013694845.1 Acidobacteriota bacterium | reverse complement strand
ATCGGCAGGCGCTCGAGTCGGCTGCGCCCCAGAGAATCGATGTGGATCTCCGCGTCCCCCGCGCGCTGCCCGCCGGCAGCATCCTGCTGCGCGGCGCGCGCCTGATCACCATGAACGGGGACGACGTCATCGAGCGCGGTGACATTCTCGTGATTCGCAACCGGATCGCCGGCATCGGCGCGACCGGCACGCTCACCCCGCCCGCCGGCACCACGGTCCTCGACGTCACCGGCAAGACGATCATCCCCGGGATCGTGGATGCGCACTATCACGGGCACTACGCCGGGCAGGAAATCTTCCCGGTCGACAAGTGGCAATATCTCGCCGATCTTGCCTACGGCGTGACCACCGGACGGGAGGTCTCGGCTCCGACCCGCGATACCATCGCCCAGGCCGACATGGTCGAGACCGGCGACATGATCGGTCCACGCATTTACGGTTCGGGATGGCCGCTGTTTTCAGCGGCCGAAGGGGGATCCAATCACGCCGTTTCCATCCCCACCGCCGAGGACGCCCTGCGCCACGTGCGACGGCTGAAGCGCAACGGCGTCACCTACCTGAAACAGTACCTGCAGCCTCGCCGCGAGCAGCGACAGTGGCTGCAGCAGGCCGCGGTCGCTGAAGGCGTGATGATCACGGCCGAAGGCGGCGGGCTCAAGGTCCAGACCACCCTGATGCTCGACGGCTTCACCGGTTTCGAACACGGTATCCCCGTCGCGCCCATCTACAACGACTTGATCCAGCTCCTGGTCCGGTCGGGCATTGTCTACACCCCGACGTTCGTGGCCGGTTACGCAAAACCCGGCTCGATGGACTACTTCTACGCCACCCGCGACGTGCACGGCGACGCGCGCGCCAGCCGCTTCATGCCGCACGACCTGCTCGATCGCCTGACGACGACGCGCACGATCGTCGCAGACGATCAGTATCTCTTTCGAGCCGCGGCCCGTGGTGCAGAGGCGGTTCGGAAGGCAGGCGGGAGGGTGGCAGTCGGTGGGCACGGCAACCATCCTGGGCTTGGGCCCCACTGGGAGCTCTGGTCGTTTGTCGAAGGCGGGATGGCGCCGCTCGAGGCCCTTCGCGCGGCGACGGCGGGCGGGGCTGAGCTGCTCGGCATCCAGAAGGATGTTGGCACTCTGCAGCCAGGCCGCGTCGCGGATCTCATCATCCTGAATGCCGATCCGCTGTCGGACATTCACCGCACGACCGACGTGTTCCGGGTCATGAAGAACGGCCGGGTATTCGATCCCGACGAACTGGCAAAACGCATCAGGCAATGACTTGTACAAAAGGGGAGACATCAGTGGTGAGCAGGCATCATCGTCGAATGGGATTCCTTGGCGCGTTCATCGCGAGCCTCGCTGCGTCGGTCACCGCAGGGCAGCAGGAGCCGACGCCGACGGCGGTTTTGAACGGGATCCCGTGGCGTCATATTGGACCGGCCGCGTTCGGCGGCCGGATCGACGATGTCGAAGCGGTCTCGGGACGGCCCCAGGTCATCTTCGTCGGGGCCGCCTCAGGCGGCATCTTCAAGAGTGTCAACAGCGGCACGACATGGAAACCGGTCTTCGATGAAGCCGGCACCATGCTGTCGATCGGCGATCTTGCGATCGCGCCATCAGACGGGAACATCGTCTGGGCAGGCACGGGTGAGCCCAACGGCCGGCAGAGCTCATCGTGGGGTGACGGGGTCTTCAAGTCGCTCGACGGCGGCGAGACCTGGACCCATGCCGGTCTGCGGGAAACGCATCACGTCGGCCGGGTCGTCATCCACCCGCGCAACCCGGACATCGTGTTCGTTGCCGCGCTCGGCCGCCTGTGGGGACCCAACCCGGAGCGGGGGCTGTATCGGACGCACGACGGCGGCAAGACATGGCAGCGCGTATTGACGATCGATGCCGACACCGGCGTGGTGGACGTGGCGATGGACCGCGATGGCCGCACGTTGTTCGCCGCGGCCTACCAGCGGCGCCGCCGGGCCTGGGGGTTCGTGGGGGGCGGTCCGGGGAGCGCCCTGTATCGCTCGCTCGATGGAGGGGAGAGCTGGCAGAAGCTCGGTGGCGGTCTTCCTGATGGCAATGTCGGCCGCATCGGGGTGGAGATCTCGCGCAGTGAACCCGACGTCGTCTACGCCATCGTCGAGCACAAGGACGGCGGTGTATTCCGGTCGCAGGACCGCGGCACGACCTGGACGCGACAGAATCCCTTGAACCCGCGACCGAGCTATTACAGCCAGATCCGGATCGACCCGACGAACGCGAACAAGGTGTGGGTGCTGGGTTCGCCGCTGTTCGTGTCGGTTGACGCCGGCAAGACGTTCCGGAGCAACGACACCGGCGACCGCATCCATGTCGACCATCACGCGCTGTGGATCAACCCGGCGAATCCCGACCACCTGATTCTCGGCAACGACGGCGGCCTGTATTTCAGCCACGACGGCAGCCGGTCCTGGTCGTTCATCGACAATCTGCCGATCGGCCAGTATTACGACATTTCGATCGACAAGCGGGAGCCGTACTGGGTCTACGGCGGCACGCAGGACAACGGGACCTGGGCATTGCCGAGCCGCACCTACAGCGAGCTCGGCATCACGAACAATGACGTGATCAACATCGCATATGGCGACGGTTTCTACACGATTCCGGATCCGTCCGATTCTCGGGTCATTTACGCCAATTCCCAGAGCGGCCGCACCTATCGCGTCGACCTGGAGACCCGCGAGGAGCGCGGGATCCGGCCGGTCTCGACCGATCCCAAAGAGGAATACCGCTTCAACTGGAGCACGCCGATGGTCATGTCGCCGCACGATCCCAAGGTCGTGTATTACGGCGGCAACCGGATGTTCCGCACCACCGATGGGGGCCAGCGCTGGGAGGTGATCAGCCCCGAGCTGACGCGCAACCAGGACTGGAAGAAGCTCACGGTCATGGGCCCGGTCCGCAGCGACGCGACGCTGTCGCGAGACGACGGGGTGAGCGACTTCGGAACCATCACGACGATCAGCGAATCCCCGGCCAGGGCAGGGTTGCTGTACGTAGGCACCGACGACGGGCAGGTGCAGGTCACAATCGATGGTGGAAAGACGTGGCAGAACCACACGGCCAGGTTCAAGCTGCCGGGCGAACGATGGGTCAGCCGGGTGCTCGCGTCGCGGCACGCTGCCGGCGCTGCGTATGTCGCGTTCGACGGCCATCAAGACGACGATTTCAAGCCGTACCTTTTCCGCACGACCGATACGGGGACGACCTGGACCGCGATTGCCGGTGACCTGCCGGACGGCACCGTCATCAACACGATCGAGGAGCACCACAGGAAGCCGGGCCTGCTGCTTGCCGGCACTGAGAGCGGGTTGTTCGTATCTCACGACGGCGGTCGCGGCTGGGCCCTGATGCGCGGCAATCTTCCGCGAGTGCCGATCGACGACATCGTGATCAGCGAGCGGGAGAACGACGTGGTGCTCGGGACGCACGGCCGGAGCATCATCATCCTGGACGACGCATCCCTGCTCGAGCACTCGGCTCCGCCGGTGTTCAAGGCCGCTGCCCACCTGTTCCCGCTCAGGACGGCGGTGCAGTACTACGAGCTGCGATCGCTGCCGGTGCCGGGTGCGTCGGAGTTTTCCGGACCGAACCCGCCGGCAGGAGCGCTCATCACCTACTTCCTCCGCGATGATCCACCGGCCCCGGCCAAACCTGCCGATGCTGGCGCACCCGGTGCAGCCGGCGCGCCGGGTGCGGCCGCGGTGAAGGCGACGGAACCGCAGGTGAAGCTCACCATCACCGCGCCGGACGGGAGCCTGGTGCGCGAGCTGGAGGGGCCGAACAAAAAAGGGATCAACCGCGTCGCCTGGGACCTGCGATACCTGCTGCCGTTCACGCCGATCGAGGGTGACGAAGGGTGGTTCGGCAAACCGAAGGGCACGTTCGTCCTGCCCGGCGACTACACCGTTCGCCTGCGAGCCCGGGGAATGGACCTGTCGCAGAAAGTCACCGTGCGTGTCGATCCTCGTTCGCAGACCACTCCCGCCGCGCTCGACGCGCGGTTCAAGGCCAGCCGCGCGGTCAGCGAGCTGCAGCGTGCATTCGTTGACGCCGATGCACTCGCTCAGAGCATGCACGACGAGCTGGAGCGGGTCCGCAAGCTGTTGAAGGAGGGCCCCGAGCACGCCGCCATCAAGAGCGCACATGAGGCGCTGGCGAAGAAGGTCGCGGAGACGCGCGACAAGCTCAAAGGCGGGTGGGGCGGGCCGCGCTTCCGCATCTTCGACCTGGCCGGACAGCTCCAGGCTTCGACCGCGGGTCCGACTGAGGCCCAGCTGCGAACGCTGGAACACCTGAGCGCCGACGTGACGGCGACAATCGGCACGTTGAACACGATCGCCACCAGCGAGTTTCCGGCGTTCGAGAAAAGTGTTGCCGGCGCGGTCTCACCGGTCCTGAAACCGGTGCGGTTGCCCGGGCAACCGGGTTCCTGACGCAGGCGCCGGGACGAACGTTGTGCCTTTGTCGATCTCGAAATGCAGTCGGGGGTCCAAGGGTCCGCACCGAGGATACCGAGAGGAAGACCTACTTCACCGGCCCGAGGTAGGTGTCGTACCAGTTCAGCGTTTCGCGGAAGAACCGTCGCATGTCGCTCGGCACGTGGCCTCCCTCGAGCTCGATCAGTTTCTTGTGTTCGGGGGGCGAGCCTAGAAGGTCGAGGAATCGTCGACGCGCCGGGGCGGGAACGGCGAAGTCGCTCATGCCGTTGATCAGGAGCACCGGCGTCTTCACCCGCGGCATGAAGTTAACCGTCTGGATTTCGGGCGGCACATTGAATCGCAGCCCGCCCGCCGCGAGCACCGATGCCTTGATGCGTGGCTCGAGAGCGAGGGGGATGGGCCCGAAGAACGCCCCGAGGCTCAGGCTGTAGTAGCCGAGGCGTGTCTTGTCGACATCCGGCCGGCCCTCGACGTAATCCATCGCCCTGAAGACCTCCTTTGCCCACGTGACGTTGCGATCACGAACCGCGTTGGGGCCCGGCGGCAGCGGTTTGCGGCGCTCGTAGGTGCCTTCGTAAACGGGGTAAAGGACCGCGCGCCCGCTGCGGACGATGAACCCGAAGCTGACGAGGTCGAGGGCGGCGCTGGACGCAATCTCACGCGCGTACGAGCTTGGAAAAAACACCACCGTCTGGTACGGCGGCGACTGATTCTTCGGGACAAAGAAAAACGCGGGTATCCGCTCAGCGCCGGTGGGACCGGTGAAACTGACCGTCTGCTTCCGCCAGTGTGGCGACCCGTCCTCGACCGCATCGACCCGGGCGTCGAGCGGCGCGCGATCGTAATGGTAGAAGCTCCGGAGCAGCGCGAACTGCTCGTCTGAGACCGGGAGGAGACTGCCGGGGTCGCCGTACACGTGCGCGATGGGCGCCGCGGCGTCTGGGACGGTCCCGGACTCTTTCATCAACCGCATGCCGAACGTCACATCGCGGTCCCAGGGATCCGCGCCTCGGGCTCGTGAAACCTGTACGCCGACTCGTTCCAGCCGCCGCCGACGATGTATCTCAACCCCGTTTCGCCGGCTTCGTTGAGACC
>JACDBQ010000356.1 GCA_013694845.1 Acidobacteriota bacterium | reverse complement strand
CGACCACGCAGCTCGAGATCGTCACCAACCGGCTGGTGTGGCTGCGCGTGCTGGTCGACGGCGAGCGGCTGCTCGAGCGCGAGCTGCCCGGGGACACGCGGGTGCCGCTCAAACCGGGCAGGACGATGGTGATTCGAACAGGCGATGCCGGTGCGATCAGGCTGTTCGTGGGTGGTGTCGATCAGGGGCCGCTTGGCCGTGACGGCGAAGTGGTGACACGGACGTTCCCGCTGCCGGTTGCGCCCGTGCGCTGAATGCTGCACCCGCTCTCGTCGCGCGTCATTCTCACCTGGCCCACCCGGCGCACCCGCAACCGGTGATCGGCAGGTTCACACCGAGGGGACCGGTCGCGCTCCGTCGTGCAGACGATCGAGGAGGCGGTCGAACTCAGGGTCGCCGCGGTGGCGATCGAGCAGCCACCGATTGGTAGCGACCACGGAAAACGGTGCCGCACCACCGTCCGCGCATGCCTCGAGTGCGGCGCGAACACCAGCGACATCCGCGAGACCGAGGCTGATCGACAGCCGGGCGACCGGCACCACGTATTCGCCGTTCGCCTGTCGTTCATCGAGTTCGTGCGACAGCCTGCGCGCGTCGGCCGGACGTCCGGCAACGCCGTAAACCATTCCGAGCACGCCGATGTAGATGGGGGCACGGGTGCGGGCGACCACCTGCTCCGCTGCGGCGATGGCCTCGTCGTGTCGGCCGGCCATTAGAAGCGCGACGGTCAGCGGCCAGCGCGGCCCGAGCGATTCAGGCTGGAGCTCCAGGGCGCGTACGGCTCGTGCCTCCGTGGCGCTCGCATCACCCATGACGCACGACGCGGAGGCCGCCAGGAAGTGAACGACCGACGAATGCGCGTCGAGCGCCAGGGCATGGTCGAGGCGTCGCCGGGCCTCGTCGTACTGGTACTCGGTCGCAAGAAACAAGGCGAAGTACGCCTCGAAGATCGCGACCCGCGGACGTGCGACGATGGCCTCCAGGAAAGGCTGGCGAGCCGCGCGCCAGTGCGGTTCGAAGTAGAACTCGTAGAGCGCCCGCGAGAAACGCGCCTCCGGCAGGTCGGGCTCGAGCGCCAGCGCCCGGGTCACGGCCTCGAGCGCCCGTGGCTGGTTGTGCTGCGGAGGCGTCCAGCCATACACGTGCAGGATCGAATAGCAGTCCGCCAGCCCGGCATAGGCGAGCGCGTATCGCTCATCCAGCGCGATCGCCTCTTCGAAGAATCGAATGGCGGTCCCGAACACGGCCGGCGACCGCTGGTTCCAGAAGTGCCGGCCGCGAAGATAGAGATCGTATGCCTGGAGGTTCTCGGTAGGCCTGCGAGCGGGCGCCCGCACGTCACCAAGCAGCGTCGGCGCGAGGGCGTTGACCGTCGACTGCACGATTTCGTCCTGCACGTCGAACACGTCGGCCATCCGCCGGTCGTATCGCTCCGCCCAGATGTGATACCCGTCCTCGACCTTGGTGAGCTGCACCGTGATCCGCAGGCGCTGGCCGGCACGCCGGACGCTGCCTTCGAGAATCGCCTCGACGCCCAGCTCGCGTCCGATTTCGCGGATGTCGAGCTGTCGGCCGCGATAGCGAAATGACGACGTTCGAGACGCGACGCGCAGGCCCGAGAGCCGGGTCAGCGCGTTGACCAGCTCCTCGGCCAGACCGTCGCTGAAATACAGATCCTCGGGATCCGCACTGAGGTTTGCGAACGGCATCACCGCGATCGACATCTGGGTCGCGCTCGTCGTCGCCAGCACCGGGCTCGGGCGGACGTCGGAAATCCCTTCGAGTGCGAGCGCGAGCTCAGGCGCCGACTGAAACCGCAGGGCGGCATCCTTCTCGAGGCATCTGCGAACAGCGGCCGCGAGCGCCGGCGGGACGCCGGCCCCGAAGGCCAGCGACGAAGAATCGACCGTCAGGATCGCACTGATGGTGTCCGCCGGCGACGGACCGAAGAAGGCCCGTTCACCGGTGATCATTTCGAAGAGGATGGCGCCGCACGCGAAGATATCGGTTCGCCGATCCGCTTCCAGCCCCCTCACCTGTTCCGGCGCCATGTAGCCGAGTGTTCCCATGACCGTCCCGCGAAGCGTCTGTTGTCGGGTGATCGACTCGGCGTCGGTATCCAGCGCCCCGACCCGCTTCGCCAGGCCGAAGTCGAGGATTTTGACCTGGCCTTCGCCGGTGATGAACAGATTGGCTGGTTTCAGATCGCGATGAATGATGCCGCCGTCATGGGCCGCCGCGAGGCCGGCGGCGATCTGCAGGCCCAATTCGATGGATCGTACCGCGCCGAGCGGGCCGCGGTCGAGCAGCGCACGGAGCGTTTCCCCGACCAGCAACTCCGTGACGAGAAACGGAACGGCGCCGAGACCCACGTCGAAGATCGCGAGCACGTTGGGGTGAGAGAGCGCGGCAACCGCCCGGGCCTCCTGTTCGAACCGGTGCAAATGCTCGGGATCCCCGACCGCATCGTCGGGCAGGATCTTGACCGCGACCTCGCGGCCGAGGCGTCGATCACGCGCCCGGTAAACCTCGCCCATCCCCCCGGCGCCGAGCGGGGCCAGGATTACGTAGGGTCCCAGGCGGCTTCCCTCGTCCAGCGGCATATCTCTGCGCGTCAGACGACTCTGCTGTCAGCTGTCTCGATCGCGAACGGCGGATAGCTGCCGTAACCCTTGTGCGCGAGCTTCAACTGGCTGTTCCACAGCTCGGCGGCATAGCCCTGGTCCAGGACACGAATCAACTCGCCGTTGCGGTTCTTCTCGAGATCCCAGAGTCCGCTGTTGTGCCAGTGCGACGGGTTGTCCCACTCGAACCGGTCGATGATCGGATACAGGCACACACCTTCAACCGGCACACCCGCGTCGATCGCGAGGCACAACTCGTCGGCCATCTCGCGCAGCCATTCGGCGCGACCCGATCCCACGTGACTTGTTTCGCCAACGAAGATCGGCCGGCGATAGCGGTCGTATGCTTCCTTGATGAGACGGTGAAAGGGGAGCCAGCGCGCGTCGCGGGGCCGGATATGCCAGACGATTCGCTTTCCAGCCGGATGTTCCCACTGGTTGTCATGATAGAAGTTCACGCCCATGACGTCGAGGTATCGAGAATCCCCTCCGAGCTCTGGAGCCATCGCTCCTGAAAGCATGTCCCAGGCTTCGAACTGGCTGTTTCGATAGTCGGCGGCGCCCCTCGCGTCCTTCCTGCCGGCGGCCGGGACGACGTGGATCAGCGGCTCCACTGTCACGATCCGCGCTCTCGCGTCGACCGCCCAGATGGCCTCGATCCCCGCGACACACGCGCGAATCAACTGGCGCTTGATCTCGCCGCCCTGGTTGGCACCGTGCGGGAAAAACCAGCCGGCGTCACCGCTGGCCCAGGCGAAAAACGACACCTCGTTGATGGGCGTGTACGACGGGACGTCATCGCTCTGTTCGCGCACGTGCGTGGCCACCGCGGTGCAGAAGCGGGCGAACCGGTCTACGAAGGATGTCGAAAACAGATCGAGACCGTCCGGCCAGCCGTAATGGCACAGATCCCAGATCACCTGGATGCGATGGCACCGCGCGGCGGCCAGCATCGGATCCATGGACGAGAAGTCGTAGACACCGGGCGAACGTTCGATCAGGTGCCAGCGGGCGGTATCCCGCACCGAGCTCATACCCATCTGGCGGAGTCGCGCGTAATCGCCGTCGACGAAGCGATCGTGCTGCGTCGCGGCGATCATGTCCAGCCGGGCGCCCTTGCGGTTGACGTGGCAGGCCGATTCGAAGCCGGCCATCCAGAACGACGAAAAAATGGTCGGTCGATGCATCCCGGCAGATCGGCTAGGCAGCCTGGTTCCCCACCGGCATTCGAAACGTGAACCGCGTTTCTTCCGCTGATGACTGAACGTCCAGCCGCCCCTCGTGCGCCCGGGCAATCTCGGATGCGATGTAGAGCCCGAGGCCCAGACCCTGCTGGTCCGGACCCTCGGACGCTCGGGAAAACGGCTGAAACAAGCGCTCGAATTTATCCGGCGCGATCGGGTTACCCGCGTTGGTCACGGCAAGCTGAAACTCGCCGTCGATCGTGCGGGCGCTCGTCCGCACCGGAGCCGCATCGTCGCCGTGGGTCAGCGCGTTGGCGAGCAGGTTCGAGAGCAGCTGCGCGATGCGCGAGGGGTCGCAGAGGATCGTGCCCCCCAGTGTCCATTCCGCGTCGAGCGCGCGCCCCGGCCAGGCCGTGCGGAGCTCGGCGACGACATGGTCCAGTGTCAGCTCGAGGTCTGTGACTGGCTCCCGCGTCACCGGGATCCCTTCGCCGAGCTGGCCGCGAGCGAAGTCCAACACGTTCTCGATCAACCCCGACATCCGCGCGGCGCTGTTCTGGATGACGGCCACGGCTCGCTGGGCCGGTCCCTCCGAGGGCATGGCCGCAAGCAGCATGGCGCCCGCGCGGATCGCCGCGAGCGGATTGCGCAGGTCGTGGCCGAGCACGGCGATGAACTGGTCGCGCAGCTCGGTACGCCGGCGTTCGTCGACCAGCGCGCGTTCCCCGGCGACCAGTCGATCACCGACGCTCAGGTGAAAGCCGATCAGATCGGCGAACAAGCGGAACGTGTTGATCATCGCCGGCGTGTTGATCCTGGCGGGCTTGGGATCCATGGCGCACAACGTGCCGAAGAACCGCCCGTCGGGCAGGTGGATCGGCACGGAGATGTAGCTCTGGAAGCCGTAGATCTTCGGTGCCTGGTGAGCGCAGTAGGTCTCGTCCTGGGCGACGTTGTCGATCACGATCAGACTGTTACCGCCGCCGGCACGCACCTGGTCGCAGATCGTGGTCTTGACATCCAGTTCGTCACCAGGCTCAAGACCGAACGCGATCTCGTCGCGCACGGCGCAGGCGACCCAGTGTTGCTCCGTCACGCGGGCTACCGCCGAGAAACCCATTCCGGTGGTGCGGCACACGACCTCGAGGATCTTCTGTACCGCGTCGATCCTTGCGACCGCCGCGACGTCGTCGGAAAAGAGATTCTTCAAGACAGCATTCTCGGGAGGCACCGCACTGTTCTACCACGACCGGCTGCTCATCTGAAGCCGCCCGCCTGCCGCGGGACCGTTCATGCTGATGGCTGTTGCCTCCACTTGGCCCATCTCTGCGAGCTCAGCGGTGGGACGATCCCGAGCGGGGCGTGGCAACGGAGTTGCTCTCTGAATCTGCAATGCGAGCCACCCGGATGAGGTTCGCGGCCAGAAACAGGAGGTTGTTCTATGGCAGACGACAAAAAGCGGCGTGATGATTCCATTGGTGAGGAAGCTTCGGCGTTCGGCGAGCGGGTGAAGGGCGCCACGAAGGATGCCGCGGGGTCGATCACGGGCAATCGTCGTCTCGAGTCGGAAGGCGAGCAGGAGAATGCGGCCGGCCGGGCTCGACAGGAACGCAACGATGTGCTCGACGAAACCGACGGTGTGCCAGGACAGACGGTCACGGATCGCACCGGGTCGTCGATTCGCGGGTCCTCGAGCGGCACGCTCGGCGAAGAAGTCTCCGCGATTGGTGAGCGGACCAAGGGCGCCGTCAAGGACACGACCGGCTCGTTGCTCGGCTTGAACCGCATGGAGCATGAGGGCGAGAGCGAGAATGCCAGCGGACGCGCACGTCAGGCGGCCAACGACGCGATCGGGGACCCGGCGAAGCCGGACTACAAAGCCGGCATTACCGGAGGTCGCGGCGGCGAGCTCGTGACGGGGATCTACGACAGCCCGGAACACGCTGGCCATGCGTATCAGGACCTCACGAGCCGGCATGGCTACAAGGACAACGACATCAGCGTCCTGATGTCCGACGAGACGCGGCAGCGACACTTCGGTGACGCGAAGCCCGGCACGGAATTCAAGACGGGATCGAAAGCGGCTGAGGGCGCGGGTATCGGCGGTGCCACGGGCATCAGTGTCGGAGCGGTGCTCGGCGGATTGCTGGCCGCGGCGACCTCGATCGCGATCCCTGGCATCGGACTGATCGTCGCCGGCCCGCTGGCCGGTGCGATCGCCGGAGCGGGCGCGGGCGGCGCGGCCGGGACGCTTCTCGGCGCGCTCATTGGCGCCGGCATTCCCGAGGAGCGCGCCGAGGCGTACGACAAGGGCATCCGCGAGGGTGGCATCGTCCTCGGCACACGGGCGCGCGACGAGGCGCACGCCGTCGAGCTCGAACGCGACTTCAGAACGCACGGCGGCCGCGACGTGCTCCGCTAGCGAAC
>JACDBQ010000351.1 GCA_013694845.1 Acidobacteriota bacterium | reverse complement strand
GTGCGGATGAGCGCGGTGTTATCGCGGTTCCGCCGCCGGTCGCCGATCCGGTGGGCTCGACCCTTCGAGCGGTTGCCGGTTCGGCGGCGGTCGGTGCACTCGCCCTGGCGCTGACGACGATCGCGCGCGACCGCCGCCGCGCCTGACCCAGCCTCACCTGGAATTAGGAATTGCCTGGGGAATCGGATATCACCTTGGGAGGATTGGATGCTACACGTGACGAAGAGCGTAACCGTCCTGCGACCGCGCGAGGACGTATATCGGTTCTGGCGCGATCTCGAGAATCTGCCTGGCTTCATGCAGCACCTCGAGAGTGTGAAGACCACGGGCGACGCGCGATCGCATTGGGTGGCAAAGGCCCCCGCCGGGGCGACCGTCGAGTGGGATGCCCAGATCACCGAGGACAGAACCAACGAGTTGATCTCCTGGCGCTCGCTCGAAGGCAGCGACATCCAGAATCACGGATCGGTGCGATTCAGCGACGCCCCGGGCGATCGAGGCACCGAAGTCCACGTCGAGCTCCAGTACGACGCGCCCGCAGGGAATGTAGGAGCCACGGTCGCAAAGCTCTTCGGCGAGGAGCCGGCCCAGCAGGTCCGCGACGATCTGCGGCGGTTCAAACAGGTCATCGAAACCGGGGAAGTCGTCCGCTCCGAGGGCAGTCTCGAGGGCGCCGGCCAAGGGCTTTTCAAACAGCGCCCTGCACAGGCGGCGGCAGTGGAGACACGTCGATGAAGGCTACCTGCTGGATGGGTAAGGGAAGCGTCGAGGTGCGTGACGTACCGGAGCCCCAGATTCTGAATCAGCGCGACGCCATCGTGCGAGTGACGTCCACGGCGATCTGCGGATCGGATCTTCATCTGCTGAATGGCGTCATTCCCACGATGAAGAAGGGAGACGTGCTCGGCCACGAGTTCATGGGTGAGGTGATGGAGGTCGGCCGAGGCGTCAAGGACCTCAAGGTCGGTGACCGCGTCGTCGTCCCGTTCACCATCGCCTGCGGTGAGTGCTGGCAGTGCCGCCACGACAACTGGTCGTTGTGCGAGAACTCCAATCCTAACGCGGTGCTGCCCGAGAAGATGATGGGGCATGCGGCGTCCGGCGCCTTCGGCTATTCGCACCTCACCGGGGGATACGCGGGCGGTCAGGCCGAGTTCGTTCGTGTGCCATTCGCCGATGTCGGGCCGCTCAAGATCGAGAACGGCTTCTCCGACGAACAAGTGCTCTTCCTGTCGGACATCCTTCCGACCGGATACATGGGCGCCGAGATGTGCGACATCCAGCGCGGCGACACGGTGGCGGTCTGGGGCTGCGGGCCAGTTGGCTTGTTCGCGATCAAGAGCGCGTATCTCCTGGGCGCAGAGCGGGTGATCGCGATCGATCGGTTCGAATATCGACTGCAGATGGCGCGGGAGAAGTGCGGCGCCGAGACGGTGAACTATTCGGAGGTCGACAGCGTGACCGACACGCTGATCGAGATGACCGCAGGGCGCGGCCCCGACTCCTGCATCGACGCGGTGGGACTCGAAGCCCATGGCCACGGCCTGGAATACCTGTACGACAAGACCAAGCAGATGCTGATGCTGGAGTCGGATCGCCCGATCGCGTTACGTCAGGCCATCCTGGCGTGCCGGAACGGTGGAACGATCTCGATCATCGGCGTCTACGGCGGCCTGGTGGACAAATTCCCGCTGGGCACCATCATGAACCGGTCGCTCACGATCAAGAGCGGGCAGTGTCATGTGCACCGCTACATGCGTCCGCTGCTGGCGCGCATCGAGAAGGGCGAGATCGACCCGACGATGGTGATCACCCACCGGATGCCCCTGGCGGATGCGCCGAAAGGCTACGACATCTTCCTGAACAAGGAAGACAACTGCGAGAAGGTGGTGCTCACGACCGCGTAGAACATCCGACGACCGGTCTCGCGCGTATACCAAAGAGCGTCTCGGAATCGAAATAGACCTTTACCAGATGAGCCAGCCACGACAGCAGCCCCTTAGCGGAGAGATGGAATGCCACAGACAACACGAACACATCGCTCGAGCTTGGACCAGAACGGCGACGCGGTTGCCACGCCGACACCCGAACCGACGCGTCGCAGGTTCCTTTCCCAAGGAGTTGTCCTCACGTCCGCGGCAGCTCTGGCGGTGCCCGGCGTCTTGTTGCCCAGCGAAGCGAACGCCCAGGGTTTCGGGGGTAATCAGACCCGGTTGAACTTCCAGGATATTCAGCGGCACGAGAACGATCACGTCCGGTTTCTCGTCAGCGCCCTCGGCGCGGCTGCACGGCCAAAACCCACCTTCCAGAATCTCCTGCAGCCCAATTTTCGAGCCTTTTTCCAGGTGTCCCAGGACCTCGAGAATACGGGTGTCGGCGCCTATCTCGGTGCGGCGCCGGCGATCTTCAGCCCGGAGGTCCTCGCGGCCGCAGGTTCGATCGCGCTGATCGAGGGCCGCCACGCCGGTTGGCTGAACACGCTTGTGAACGCCCGGTTGACCGAGAACGCGTACGGAGAGGAGCAGAGCTTCGAGCGTGCCCTGACGCCTGCCGAAGTGCGCGCGCTCGCGGGGCCCTTCATCGCGAATCTGAATGGAGGTCCACCGGTAGACTACGATCCGAATCCGTTGAATGCGAGCCCCGCCAACGACATCGCCATCCTGAACTTCGCTCTGGTGCTGGAGTATCTGGAAGCGGAGTTTTACAACCTCAATGTGCCGGAGTTCGCCCGGTAGCGGCACGCATATACTGACGGATGTGGGCAGTCATCGCGAGACGGTTGTCGCATTCGTTCGCCTGTTCCTGCTCGTCGCCATTACGGTTCTGGGCGCAGGCCTTGCCAATGCACAAACGACGCGCGCCGAGGAGAACCGGGCGAAACGCGAGGCGAAGGCGGGCGACCTTCGCCCGGCTCGCCGCCTTGCCGTCGAGACGGTGTTGTTCAAGGTCGAAGACACCCTGATTCTCGAACGGGTGTTGAACCCTCCGCGTGGCATCGACTTGCGCCTGGGCGGCATCGGCGAGGGGGCGGGGTCGGCGTCGGCCCCGGCTATCGGTACAGCAC
>JACDBQ010000343.1 GCA_013694845.1 Acidobacteriota bacterium | reverse complement strand
GGTCTCACGCGGGATCTTGGCGAGGACCTGGCCGGCCGAGACCGCATCCGCGTCTTCGACCATCAGGTGCGCATGCGACGGCATGTTGTACTTGCGCGCCACCTTGCCCGCCTTGTCGCGGATCTCGATCGTCGGCTGCTTCTTCTCGTCGGGGCTGTCCACGACGATCTTCCGCGACAGGCCGGTGACCTCGTCCAGCTCCTCGTGATACGTCACGTCGGAGATGAGGTCCTTGTACTTGACCGTGCCCGAGTCCTCCGTGAGGATCGAGAACGTGTACGGATCCCACTCGACCAGGATCTCGCCCGGATCGACCGCCTGGCCGTCCTTGACCTTGAGGCGCGCGCCGTACACGATCGGATACCGCTCGCGATCGCGCCCCTTGGTGTCCTGAATGACCAGCGAGCCGGTGCGGTTCATGACGACCATCTGGCCGGCGTTCTCGCCGGTGCCCTTGGCCTCGACCACCTGCAGGCCCTGATAGCGGACCGTGCCGGCGTGCTTGGCGTCGAGCGTCGACTGTTCGGAGACCCGTGACGCCGTTCCGCCGATGTGGAAGGTGCGCATCGTCAGCTGGGTGCCGGGCTCGCCGATCGACTGCGCGGCGATGACGCCCACCGCCAATCCCAGCTCCACGAGCCGGCCGGTCGCGAGATCACGGCCGTAGCACTTGGCGCAGCATCCGCGGCGGCTGGCGCAGGTGAGGACCGAACGGATCCGGACCTTCTCGATGCCCCCCTCCTGGATGTCTTCCGCCTTCTGCTCATCGATGTCTTCGTTGACCTCGACGATGATGCCTCCGCTGATCGGATCGACGATCCGCTCGAGGCTCACGCGGCCGATGATGCGGTCGTGCAAGGGCTCGATGATCTCTCCCGACTCGACGATGGCGCGGGCCTCGATGCCGTCCATCGTCCCGCAGTCGATCTCGTGGATGATGACGTCCTGCGCGACATCGACCAGCCGGCGGGTCAGGTAGCCCGAATCCGCCGTCTTCAGCGCGGTGTCAGCCAGGCCCTTGCGGGCGCCGTGGGTGGAGATGAAGTACTCCATGACGGCGAGGCCTTCGCGGAAGTTCGCGGTGATCGGCGTTTCGATGATCTCGCCCGAGGGCTTGGCCATCAATCCGCGCATGCCGGCGAGCTGACGGATCTGCTGCTTCGAGCCTCGTGCGCCCGAGTCCGCCATGATGTAGACCGGGTTGAAGTTGCGCCCCGATCGATCGAGCTCTTCCATCCCCACGAACATCTCGTCGGCGATCTTCTCGGTGACGTCCGACCAGATCGCGATGATCTTGTTGTAGCGCTCGCCGTTGGTGATCGCGCCTTCGAGATACTGGCCTTCGACCTTGATCACTTCGTTGCGGGCGCCATCGACGAGCGCCCCCTTCTGCTCGGGGATGATCAGGTCGTCGATGCCGATCGAGAGGCCGGACCGGGTCGCATAGGTGAAGCCGACGTTCTTCAGGCTGTCGAGCATCTCGACGGTCCTCTCGAGCCCGAAGTGCAGGTGGCAATACTGCACCACCTGCTGCAACCCCTTCTTCTTCAGCATGCCGTTGACGAACGGCATCACCGCCGGCAGCGACTGGTTGAAGATCACCCGGCCGACGGTGGTGTTGATGATCTTGTTCTGAACCTCCTGCACCTCGGCCTGCAGCACGGCCTGGTCGTCACGGGCGACCGTCAGGTCGAGCAGCTGGCCGGTCCAGCGCAGGCGGATCGGCGTCAGCGTCTCCAGTTCCCCTGCCTCGAGCGCCAGCACCACGTCGTCGCCATTCGCAAACACGCGGCCTTCACCCTTGGCCGAGGCCTTGGACTTGGTCAGGTAGTAGCACCCGAGCACGATGTCCTGCGACGGGATCGCAATCGGCTGGCCCGAGGCTGGCGACAGGATGTTGTTCGAGGACATCATCAGGACGGATGCCTCGATCTGCGCTTCCGGCGCGAGCGGGATGTGGACGGCCATCTGGTCGCCGTCGAAGTCGGCGTTGAACGCGGTGCAGACGAGCGGGTGGATCCGGATCGCCTTGCCTTCGACCAGGACCGGCTCGAACGCCTGGATCCCGAGGCGGTGCAGCGTGGGGGCGCGGTTCAGCAGAACCGGATGCTCACGGATGACCTCTTCGAGCACGTCCCACACTTCCGGACGCTGCTGCTCGACCATCTCCTTGGCCTGCTTGATGGTAGAGACGAGGCCTCGCTCTTCGAGCTTGTTATAGATGAAGGGCTTGAACAGCTCGAGCGCCATCTTCTTGGGCAGCCCGCACTGGTGCAGCTTCAACTCCGGTCCGACCACGATGACCGACCGGCCGGAATAATCGACGCGCTTGCCGAGCAGGTTCTGACGGAATCGCCCCTGCTTGCCCTTGAGCGTGTCGGACAGCGATTTCAATGGACGATTGTTGGCACCCCGCAGAACACGTCCGCGCCTGCCGTTGTCGAACAACGCATCGACCGCTTCCTGGAGCATCCGCTTTTCGTTGCGGATGATGACGTCGGGCGCCTTGAGCTCGATCAGCTTCTTCAACCGGTTGTTGCGGTTGATGACGCGGCGATACAGGTCGTTGAGGTCCGAGGTCGCGAACCGGCCGCCGTCGAGCGGCACCAGGGGACGCAACTCGGGCGGAATGACCGGGATGACGTCGAGGATCATCCACTCCGGCTTGTTGGTGGAGCGGCGGAACGAATCGACGACCTTCAGTCTCTTCGCGTACTTGAGCTTCTTCTGGACCGAGGCTTCGGCGCGCATTTTGTCGCGCAGCTCGGTCGCCATTTTTTCGACGTTGATCCGCTTGAGCAGCTCCTTGATCGCTTCGGCGCCCATCTGCGCGCGGAACTTGACCGGGCCGTACTCCTCGCGCGCCTTGCGGTACTGATCCTCATTCAGCAACTGGTGCTGCTTGAGATCGGTGTCCCCCGGCTCGATCACCACGTAGGCCTCGAAATAGAGCACGCGCTCGAGGTCTCGCAGCGAGATGTCGAGCAGGTGCCCGATGCGGCTCGGCAACCCCTTGAAGAACCATACGTGGCTGACCGGCGTGGCGAGGGTGATGTGGCCGAGCCGCTCGCGGCGGACCTTCGCCTGCGTGACTTCGACGCCGCACTTGTCGCAGATCACGCCACGGTGCTTCATGCGCTTGTACTTGCCGCAGAGGCACTCCCAGTCGGTGACCGGCCCGAAGATCTTGGCGCAGAACAGCCCGTCGCGCTCCGGCTTGAAGGTGCGGTAGTTGATCGTCTCCGGCTTCGTGACCTCGCCGTGCGACCACGACAGAATCTTGTCGGGGGACGCCAGGCTGATCCGAATCGCGTCGAAGTCGCTCGTCAACGAGCCGCGTGTATC
>JACDBQ010000301.1 GCA_013694845.1 Acidobacteriota bacterium | reverse complement strand
GGTCCTGGTGCCCCGCGCCGGCGCCGCCGATCACGCCAACCGCTGCGCGGCGCGAGAGCGCGACGGCCGCCGCGCCCTTCACCGCGAACCCGTACTGCTCGGTGGATTCAGCGCCAAGGGCAATCCGCTTGTTCGCAAAATCATGCTGCACGTTCACGCCGCGGCCGGTGGGCTGCACACCGGCAGGCATGGGTTCAGACGCCGGGTTCCCGACCTGCCAGATCTCAACGGGTGTCGTGTCAGCCCACATCTGCCACGGGGCCATCGCGATCCGGATCGGAGCGCCGTCGGCGCCGGTCGCTCGAAGAATGCCGGGCGCGCTGGCTCGTCGGCCGACGTCTCGAAGATGAATTCCGGGATCAGCACGATCGTCTCGCCGGGCACGCCACCGGTCGCGTGAATCTCGAACGACAGGACGTTCTCGATCGCGGATGCGAACGCGACCCGCTCGAGTACCACGACGCGTTCGCCAGGCTGCGCCATGCCATTGGCCAGCGGACCGCGCGCAGTCCAGCGAATCCGAACCCCGGCAGGCGCGCCTTCGGCGCGCAGCCGCATCACGATGCGGCCACTCTGGCCGGCGTATCGGCTCGTATCGATCCGGACCGGCTGTGCCGCGAGGCGGCCGACGCGGGCGGTCGATCGCCCCGTGTCTGCGGACATCGCCGGCAGTCGATTGCTGCCGCCTGCAGACGCGGTCACAACCTGACCGCGTCCGGACGAAGCAACCAAACTACCTGCACAGACCCAGGCGAGTGCCCTGGATCCCTGGGACCTTCGTAATCTCATGTACTCCTCGACGCTGAAAAGGTGAGCGGCGGCGAGTTGTGCAAGGGGCTGCCCAGCGAGATCTTCGGCTCTCGGAGGGCATGCAGACGGTGACCGCACGAGGAGAACTGCGACGTCTTCAAGGCACGGGCGGCAGCTGACGGACGGGGAAGAACTCGAGGAAGGACAGAACCGTGGGAACTGACGAAAATGATCTGCCCGTTCAGGGCACCGCGCTCGATCTCACCGATCGCCTGACACTTCCGTAAGACCGCTCACGAAATCGTGCTTGCCGCGAAGCGAGGGCCTTCAGATCGCATAGCCGATCGCGACCGCAGCCCACATCATGAGGATGATCGCGACCGCCCCTCCGATGGACATCACGGTACGAGCGGACGTCGAGTAGCGTTTCAGGTAGGTGCACTCGCTCGACAGCATCAGCGAAGCCGGGAAGGCGGAATACAGCAGGCCTTCGGAAAAAGAGTTCGAACCGATCCGCAGCTGCAACGCGATGCCGACGAGGGTGAATACGAGTGAGCCGCCGACCAGCCAGGCGCCGCTCCTCCATTGATCCTGGACGGATGCGCCCTGGGGCGCGCAGCGAAATGCCTTCACCATGATGTCTACTCCCTGCGTGTTGCCGGAACGCTCTGCCGGTGTGGGTTGACGACTGACCCGCGCATCGACTGCGCCGGCGATGAGATCGGCGAGCGTGCGCATCGACAGCCGCCGCATGGCGAGCAGGTCGCGCATCTCCTCACCGTAGCGCTGCCGCCATGCGCGCGGATACAAGCGAATCAGCGCCGACGTGATCGTGGCCATTCAGGTCCTCGATGGCGACAGGCGTCGCCGTCCAGCACGCGCAACCGCTTCGAGTGTGGTCAGCCGCAGACGGAGGGCGGTTGCGCCGAGCGCCGTCAGCCGGTACGGATGGCGCCGGTCCTCCGCGCCGACCGGCTCGATCAAGCCGCGGGACTCGAGACGAGCGATGGCCCCGTAGAGTGTGCCTGGGCCCAACCGCACCTCCGCGAGGGCCGCGATGTCCTCGGTCATCGCGTAGCCGTGCTTGTCACCGTCGGCAAGGCTGATCAGGATCAGCAGGGCTGGTTCAGAAAAGCGTCCGAAATCGCCGAGATCTTCGTCCTGACCGGTTCGTCGCATATGCTACGTCGCACCTAATACGTTTTACGTAATACTACGCGTCGCGTAGCAGCGTGTCAAGCGCGAGATTCTGTCCTCGCCAGGGCGGCGGCAATTGACGCGGCGACCACGAGCGAGCCGGCCATCAGCCACAAGCCGGCGGCGAAGTCTCCCGTGAGCTCGCGGACGGCGCCGACGGCATAGGGGCCCACGAACCCGCCGATGTTGCCGACCGAGTTGATCACGGCGATGCCCCCGGCAGCCGCCGCGCCGCGCAGGAAGACCGGAGGCATCGCCCAGAACGGCCCGAGCGTTCCCCACACACCCAACGCGGCCACCGAGAGGGCGGCGAGCGATGCGGCGGGACTCTCCACGAGCGCCGCGCCGGCGAACCCGACGGCTCCGATGCAGGCGCTGGCCGAGACAAGCCCGGCCCGGCGGCCAGTACGGTCCGAGCGTTGCGCGATCACGACCATTCCGATCGCCGCACCCACGTACGGCAACGCGGACAAAAAGGCGACCTGCAGATCCCCCAGTTTCGATAACGACTGGAGGATCTGCGGAAGCCAGAAGCTCACGCCGTAGAACGTGATGACGATCGAGAAGTAGAGGGTCGCGAGCAGCCACAGTCGACCGCTGCGCAACGCCGGCCAGAACGCCGCATGGGCGGTCGCCTGCCCCGCCTCCTCGTCCTCCCGCAGCCGGGCGGCGAGCCACTCGCGCTCGGCGGGTTCGAGCCATCCAGCCTCCGCGGGTCCGTCCGGCAACCAGGCAAGCACACAGAAGCCGAGGATCACCGCGGGGAGCCCCTCCAGAAGAAACAACCACTGCCACCCGTGAAGCCCGCCGACGCCTTCGAGCGACAACAGCCCGCCCGAGAGCGGCCCCCCGATGATGCCCGCCAGCGCCGTCGCCGTCATGAAGAGCGCGATCGCGCGCCCGCGGTCCGCGGCCGGGAACCATCGCGTGAGGTAGAGGATGATCCCCGGAAAGAAGCCCGCCTCGGCCGCGCCGAGCAGAAAGCGCAGGCCATAAAAGCTCCACGTGCCCTGAACGAAGACCATCGCCGAGGACGCGAGGCCCCACGTAATCATGATGCGGGCGATCCAGGTCCGCACGCCCACCCGGTTCAGAATGAGATTGCTCGGCACCTCCAGCAGCACGTACGAAATGAAGAAGACCCCCGCTCCCAACCCGTAGACCGCGGACGTGAAGCCCAGCGCCTCGTTCATCTGCAGGGCCGCGAAGCTGACGTTGATGCGATCGAGGTAGGCGACAACGTAGAGGACGAAGAGAAAGGGGATCAGCCGGCGGCGTATCTTGGCGACGGGATCGGACCCGAGCGGCAGCATGCGGTAGATACCGTAGCACGCGCCCGGCCAGGGGCGTCCGGCGCCTCGCTGTGCGCCCGGTGTGTGGGCCGCACACGCCCAACGGGGCCCCGGTGGACGAGAGTCGGTCCGCGAGCTCAGCCGCGGCGATGCAGCGATAAGGATAAGAACGAGTGATAGGCAGCGATAGGAACGTTCGATCGATTCCGCGCTTAAGACGCTGAAAAGGCGCAACTTAACGTCGTCCAGTGGCGTCTGGTATAATATCTTTTCCTGAACGACCCAAGGAGCGTGCTGTGAAGGAAGGGATTCACCCCAAGTATCACGAGATCGACGCGCGGTGCGCGTGCGGCGCAACCTGGAAGACGCGCTCCACGAAACCGGAACTGCACCTTGAGATCTGCAACAATTGCCACCCGTTTTTCACGGGTCGCCAGAAGCTCATCGACACCGAAGGGCGCGTTGAACGGTTCACCAAGCGCTTTGGTGCGCAGACTGTCGAGAGCCGGAAGGCGGCTGCAGCCGCTGCCGCAAAGGCGAAGAAGCAGCCCGTCGGCGCCAAGTAGCGGTGCGGCCGGCCTGAAGGGCTGGGGCAGCAGATTCAAGTGAAAAGGCCGGCACCTGCCGGCCTTTTTCTTTTTCTGCCCGCCGGACGCTGACCTCGTCCACCCACCCGCAATCACCGCTGGCCGCGACCGCCGGAGGTGCCCATGAACGCTCGAGCCTACGCACTCGAAGCGAAGTACGAATTCCTGAAGCACGCGCGGATGCCCGCATACGCGCTGCCGTCGATCACCTTTCCGGTCATGTTCTACCTGCTGTTCGGGGTGACGTTCGGCGGTGGCCGTCCGGCGGGGCACCACGGTTGCGACCTATCTGCTCGCCACCTACAGCACCTTCGGCGTCATCGGCGCCGCACTCTTCGGTTTCGGCGTTGGCATCGCCGTCGAGCGCGGCCAGGGCTGGATGACCCTGAACGCGCGACACCGATGCCTCCCTTCGCCTACTTCCTCGCGAAGGTCGCGATGGCGGTGCTGTTCGTCACTATCATCATCCTGCTTCTCGCTGCGGTCGGCGTCACGCTCGGAGG
This sequence comes from Acidobacteriota bacterium, assembly GCA_013694845.1. Classification (GTDB taxonomy): domain Bacteria; phylum Acidobacteriota; class Vicinamibacteria; order Vicinamibacterales; family 2-12-FULL-66-21; genus JACDCA01. Next base: position 4,467 of record JACDBQ010000301.1, on the reverse strand, counting down.
TGTCCGACTCCCTGCCCTGCAGTGGGCCCGGCTCGCGTTCACATTGATTCTCGGCGCGGTCCCATTCTGCGCAATTGGTCTCGCGCTCGGCGCCATCGGCTCGGGATCGGGCGCGCCGCGTGGACACACGTTCTGACCCTTGCCGGCTTCACAGCCCTCGGCCTGGGCCTGGCCTGGATCGGCTATCGCCGCGACGAGCACGTCACCTGGGGTTGATCGGCCTCGGGATGATTTGAAAGGAACGGGCAGTATGCACACGAAATCACTGGTACTGGTTCTCGTCGGGGCCGGCTGTGTTGCGGCCGGCGTCGCAGAAGCGAATCGTCAGCTGCCCCCCGAGACCCGGGCCACAACGCCACGACCCACGGCGCTGGCAACTGAATTCGTGGTCAGAGATGTCCGCGTGTTCGACGGCGGACAGGTGCTGGAGCGCGCCACCGTTGTCGTGCGCGACGCGAAGATCGGTGGCATCGGACGGGATCTCGCGATTCCGGCCGGGTTGCCGGTGGTGGATGGCACCGGGCGCACGCTGCTGCCGGGCCTGATCGACTCCCACACCCACGCATTCGGCGCCGCGTTGACGCGCGCGCTCGTGTCGGGGGTGACTACCGAGCTCGACATGTTCACCGATCATCAGCAGGCGGCGCGATGGCGGGCCGAGCAGCGATCGCCTGCGGGTGCCGCCGCACGTGCCGACATCTTCTCCGCCGGGACGCTGACCACGGCCCCAAGGGGCACGGCACACAATTCGGCCTGCCGATACCCACGATCGAGTCGCCATCGCAGGCGCCCGCCTTCGTTGACGCACGGATCGCGGAAGGCTCGGCCTACATCAAGATCGTGTACGACGCCGGCGATGCCTACAACATCTCGCTGCCGAGCATCGATGAGACGGTGCTGCGGGCCGTCGTTGCGGCGGCCAGGGCGCGCGGGAAGCTTGCCATCGTGCACGTCGGTTCGCGGCGTGCCGCGGAAACGGCGATTGCCGCCGGCGCGAATGGCCTCGTTCATACCTTCGGCGACGAACTGCCACCGGCGCAGTTGGTACGGCTGTGAAAGCTGCGGCCGCCTTCGTGGTGCCGACGCTCAGTGTGCTCGAGAGCGTAGCCGGTGTGGCCGGTGTATCGGAGCTGGCGACTGCCCCCGGGTTGGCCGCCTTCCTGACACCGGAAGAGAAAAACGGCTTGAAGGTGACGTTCCCGCAGCGTGCCGGGTCGAGGGTCAGACTCCATCACGCCATCGATGCGACGCGGGAGCTGCACGCCGCGGGTGTGCCGATCCCCGCCGGGTCTGATGCACCGAACACCGGCACGATCCACGGCGCCACCATTCACCGCGAGCTGGCCTTGCTCGTGCGTGCCGGGCTATCGCCCATCGCGGCGCTCACGGCCGCGACCGGCGCGCCCGCCCGCGCTTTCAACCTGTCTGACCGCGGGCGCATCGTTGCTGGCCGGCGGGCGGACCTGCTGCTCGTGGACGGCGATCCGACAAGCGATGTCACGGCCACCCGGAACATCGTGGCCATCTGGAAAGGCGGCGTGCGACTCGACCGGCAGCCTGCGTCGACCGAGGCGCAGCGCGCGGAAGCAGTGATCGCCGGAAAGATCAGCGACTTCGACGGCGCCGAACCATCCTCGGAGTTCGGCGAGGGCTGGCAGGTGTCGACCGACACGCTGTTCGGCGGCGCCTCCGACGCGCGGATGCAACTCACCAGACCCGGGGCGGCCGGATCCGCCGGCGCGCTCGAGGTGAGCGGCGCCATCAAACCCGGTTCCCCGTTTCCGTGGGCCGGCGCCATGTTCTTCCCGGCTTCGCCGCCGATGACCCCGGCAAACGTGTCGGCGTTCACCGCGCGGCGCCCCACCCGCACCTGCGAGGCCTTGCCGTCGTGATCAAGGTCGTGATCGCCGAGGATCAGTCGATGATCCTGGGAGCGCTGGCAGCGCTGCTCGAAATCGAGCACGACGTGATGGTCGTGGGTCGGGCGGCCACCGGACCGGAGGCGGTCGCATTGACCATGCGGACCCAGCCAGACGTTCTGCTCACCGACATCGAAATGCCGGGGTTGAGCGGGCTCGACGTCGCCGCCGAGCTTCGGGCCCGGGGCAACGCCGCGCGGGTCATCATCCTTACCACCTTTGCCCGACCCGGATACCTGAGACGTGCCCTCGACGTGGGCGCCTCAGGCTACCTGCTCAAAGACGCGCCCTCCGCGCAACTGGCTGAAGCCATCCGCCGCGTCGTTGCCGGAGGCCGAGCCATCGACCCGTCGCTCGCGGCCGGGGCGTGGACCGAACCGGATCCGCTGACCGACCGTGAACGCCAGGTTCTGCGGCTCGCGGATGAGGGCCTGTCGGGCGAGTCGATCGCACGGCAGTTGAAGCTCTCGGATGGCACGGTCCGGAACTATCTCTCCGAAGCGATCGGCAAGTTAGGGGCGGCGAATCGTGTCGAGGCCGCTCGCGTCGCGCGCCAGAAGGGGTGGTTATGAGGGTAACGGCGGATCGGATCAAGTCAGAAGAAGAGTTGGGCGTCGTTCCTGCGGGCGAGCTTTCGATCGAGGCGGGCCAATCGGTGACGGGCCTTCTCTGTTCGTCCGCCGGACTCGTCGAGCGATGCCAGCGCGAGCTCACGCGCACCGGCGAGGTCCTTGGCGCGGTGCTCGTGGTGGATGGCCAGCGCTTCGACCGCCACGCGGCGCAACTCGCCGAGCAGACCGGGGCGCATGGACCGTGGTTCGGTGAACTCGATGAGGTCGCGCCAGGTGGACGCCGCGTCCGCGAATCGTCGGTCGCGTCGGAGCCGCACGGCAAGGCGATACAGCGCATCCGCGCGGATGACCGGATCCGGCGAATCCGCCGCCCGCCGAAAACATGCTTCCGCGCGGCCAGAGTGCTCCGCGCGCTCGTAGACTTTGCCGAGCGCCAGCGCCTCGGCGTTGTCCCGACAGGCTTGGTGCCCCTGTTGCGTCAGGAGCACCGCGCGCGCCGTCACCGCGGCCAGCGACACCAGGTCGATGCGGTTGTGCTCCAGCACGGGCTCGAGAGGCCGCGCGTCACCGTTGCGGACGAAGCCAAAAAACCGGCCTGGTATCTCGAATCCAGGCACGTCGCCGACACGCTGCACGTCGAACAGCGTGCGCTCGAGCGTCGACAGACGGCACCCGGCATCGTCTGGGCTATCGGTGCCCCGATTTCTCCAGAGGCGGCGCGCCGGGTAAAGCATGTCGAAATGGGGAACCCCGTCGAGGGGCATCGCCATCCGATGGAACGACCAGCGCGTTTCCATTACGGGCACGTCAAAGGTCTTGCCGTTGTAGGTGACGATCAGATCGGCGTCGTCGAAGAACTCCGCGACGGCGGCGAGGAGCGCGCGCTCCCCCGCGTGACTGGTGAGGAGAAACTGGCGCACCTGGAAGGCGCCCAGGTCGAAATAGCCGCAGCCGACGAGAAATGCCAGTGTGCCGGCGCCGCCGCTCAACCCGGTCGTTTCGAGGTCGATGAAAATCGTCCGCGGCGTGCCCGCCGCCCCGGAGAGCGCGGGATCGAGCAGCCGCAGCGACTCGATGTCTTCGATGACGCATTCCCCCACCCGGATGTCACCATGCCACCGCTCGGCCTCGTAACGACGGTCGATCACCAGGCACTCGCCGAAGCGGGTCGGGACGCGGCGTCCACCCAGCGCGGCGGCAACGCGATCGAGATCGAGCGGCGCACCATGGTGATAGCCATCGTCGGGCTCATAGGTCAGCTCGCGGATCGGCTGCACCGCGGCGTGTTCCGACCGCGGTGGACCACCGTTCACGATGGCGCGAAGCCGCGACGTGAAATCCACTAGACGGACGCTCCTGACACCAGGGACTTCAGGATGAGTGATGCCACCTGCTTCGCCTGGGGACCGGTGTTCCCCTCGGGACCGACACACGAGGGGCATCCCGACTGACACGGGCAGCCCTGTATCAGTTCCTGTGTGCGTTGAAGCAGCACGTCGTGCATCTCGAACAACGGACGGCTGAAACCGATCCCGCCCGGGTAGTTGTCGTAGATGAAGACGTTCGGTTCGGCGGCCAGCGCTTCGGGAAAGCTGCTGATTCCACCCGTACGGGTGGACCGGTCCAGCGAACCGCCATCCACCGACAGACCGATGTCATGGCCGTCGCACATCAGCAGAAGCTGCGCGACGTTCTTCATCGCAAAGGCGAGCCCGACCACGCCATCGCGGCGATCGTCCCCGCCAAATGGCAGCCCCTGCATCGTCGCCGCCGCGATCGACAGCCAGTAGGACGTCGTGTGCATCTGCTGCTCGGGCAGATCGAGCTCGCCGGACCCGATGTTCTCGTTGGTATAGAACTTGATCTTCTTGAATCCCACCACACGCGACACCACGTGGACCTCGCCGTGTGCTCGCTCCGCTCGCACACCGGGATGCGGGATGGGGGGTGCGGGATCCGGGGTGCGGGATCCGGGG
>JACDBQ010000300.1 GCA_013694845.1 Acidobacteriota bacterium | reverse complement strand
CCCCGGATCCCGGCTGCGGCGGTCACTACCGAGGACGCGGACCGACTCCAGCGCATGGTTGACCGCGGCACGACGCTTCGCCTGCAATTGAAGATGGAGGCGAGAATGCTTCCCGACGCCGACTCCTTCAACGTCGTCGGCGAGATCCGCGGCCGGGAGCGGCCTGACGAAGTTATCGTGCTCGGCGGGCATTTCGACTCATGGGACGTCGGTACGGGCTCGACCGACGATGGCGGCGGGACAGTCGTGTCCTGGGAGGCGCTGCGTCTCATGAAGAAGCTGAACCTGCGTCCACGCCGCACCATACGCGTCGTGCTGTGGACGAATGAAGAAAACGGCCTCCGTGGCGGTACGGCGTATCGCGACCGGTATCGCGACCAGCTGGCGAACCACGTGCTGATGTTCGAGTCCGATTCCGGCGTCTTCCGCCCGACCGGATTCGGATTCAGCGGCAGCGACGCGGCCCGGGCGAAGATTGAGGACATCGCGACGCTTCTGCGTGGCATCCAGGCGAACCGGATCGGGGCGTCCGGTGGCGGAGCTGATATCGGTCCGAGCGTCGAGGCCGGGAAGATCCCGGCGATGTCGCTGGAGGTGGATGGCAACTACTTCCTGCTCCACCACACCCCGGCCGACACGGTCGACAAGATCGACGCGATGGACATGGCGCGTGCGTCCGGCGCAATCGCAGTAATGGCGTATGTAATCGCGGAGCTGCCCGAGCGGCTGCGCTAGGTAGCTCTCAGCTCTCAGCTCTCAGCTGACAGCTTCCAACTCACTTGACCGTGTAAACCAGGTAGTCGGCGCGCTTCAGATCTTCACCCGCAGGACTCAGCGCGTCGAGGCTTTCGACCGGCAGCATCGAAATGACAACGACGCGCCTGCCTGGGAGGCGGCGACGGGTTCGTTCGACCGTGCCGAGCCCGAAGTCACTGTGGAACGCGCCGTCGTAGTGAACCACAGGACCTGGTTTGAGGCGCCGCTCGACGGCGGCGGCGATCGACTCCGCCATGGTTTCGTCCTTGACGCACTGAGACCAGTAGTAGCGCTCCGCCATGGCGCGTTGCTCCTCGGGCTTGTGATCCGGCGCAGGGTGACTGCCCATGGACACGGTGAAGCGATCGAAGTAGCCGTCCAGCGGGCATTGCAGCTCCCGGGCTATCAACGCCCGGTCCGCCTCGCCGAGCTGGTCGATCGCGACCGCGCCGCCCTTGGCCACGGCCGACGCCAGGCGCCGGGGGACATTCGCCGCCACGACCGGCCAGCCCTGCGCCTTTGCCAGTTCGACCATCGGCCGATAATCCGTCGCATACCTCGGCCACGGCCGCGCGGTCTTGAGCGTTTCGTCTTCGGCCACGCGCCCCGCCAGGTAGGCGTCCAGCGCGCCCTGCACGTCCCGTTCGAACATTTCCAGCGACAGCACAGGCGTCACCTTGCGTCGATGCAGCCCTTCGAGGATTGCCGCCTCGAGCCGGTGGGTATTGGGGTCGTCATGCTGTTCGCCGACGAACGCCACATCCGCCGTGGCCATGTCGGCCACCATGACCTCGAAGTCGACGAACGCCTGCCGCTGGGTGTCGTACACCCGCTCCGGGACATACCCGGACGCCTGGACGAGAGCCAAGACAAGAGTAGCGAGAATCAAGGGCGAGGACACCGAGGCATTGTTCGGTGCCCCGGCTGGGTTGTCAATCCGCGGCGGGCGTTGCCGCAGCGAGGGTTCCTACTCCTGCCCCGGTTCAACACGCTCCAACACAGGAAGTTGCTCTTGCCACGGTTCAACACGGGGCGTTGCTTTGCCACGTTAGACTCAGTTCAGCAGGGGATGTCGCCACGGATCGCGCGGGTTCTTGCCAGTGGCGTTCACAGCCTCTTCCCCGGGGCTGACCGTGTGTGCAGTGTTGAACCGTGGCTGGTAAAGGCCCGACAGCGTCGACCTCGCGATCGAGTCTGGCCGTTGACCGTGGCCTACTGCGTGCTGCCGGGGAGCGCCGGCCGGCCGAGCTCCAAGTCGATCGTGATCGTGACTTCGTCACCGACGACCGGCATCATCTCGATCATGTTGTTCCACAGGATGCTGAACGCCTTGCGGCTGATCTTTGTCGTCGCGGTGGCACCGGTGAGAACGCCACGCTGCGATTTCACGGCCGGCGAGGGACCGTCGACATCGAGCACGACTTCGTTCGTTTTGTCGCGGATCGTCAGGTCGCCGATTAGCTTGAACTTGCCTTCAGTCCCTGGCTCTACCTGCTTCGATTTGAAGGTCATGTTCGGGTAGGTCTCGGTGTTGAAAAAATCGTCGCGACGCAGGTGCGCGTCGCGCCCCTGGTTCTGGGTGCTGATCTGCGTGACATCGATCGTGACGTCGGCCTTGACGGAG
>JACDBQ010000277.1 GCA_013694845.1 Acidobacteriota bacterium | reverse complement strand
TGTCGAACCGTGTTGAACCGTGTTGAACCGTGGCCTGGATCGATGCGCCACCGGTGGTGACTGTCGCGCTGAGCCGAAACCGCGGCCGAAGACGCCTTCACCTGTAGATATGGCTGCACGGCACACGGCATCCCGTTGGCTCGCGTTCAACCTGGTGGGGTTCGCTGGCATCGTGGTCCAGCTCGCGGTGCTGGTGGCGGCGACGCGGGTCGGCGGCCTCAGCGTGGCGGTCGCCACCCTGGCCGCGGTGGAGGCGGCCCTTCTGCACAACTTCTTCTGGCATCAGCGTTGGACGTGGAGAGACCGGCGCGCGACTGCCACGCGCGAGATCCTCAACAGGCTGACACGTTTCCACGCGGTGAATGGCGTCGTGTCGCTCGTCGGCAACGTTGCCATCACGACGGCTCTCGTGGACGCCGGAGCCGATCTGGTCGTCGCCAACGTAGCCGCGATCAGCGTGTGCTCGCTCGTGAACTTCGCCGCCGGTGACCTCCTGGTCTTTCGATCGCCCGCGATCGCGCTGTGCGCGGTCATGACCGCGGCTGGTGTCGCCCCGCTGCACGGGCAGTCCTCGGCGGCGCTGAAAGGCTGGCACGAGTACGTCGCAACGCTCGACCAACGTCATGCAGACGTCGCGTCGCTGCAGTTCTTCGCGCTTGATGTACGGAGGGTCGAGGAATGGCGTCAGCGAGCCGGGGCCGGCGAGGTGCCAATGGTCGAGATCGAGCCCCCGGGGATAACCGACGCGAAGATGCATCACTGGGCGGGAGCTGTCTTCGTGCCGCGGACCACGGTGGAGACTGTGGTGAAGCGGCTGAAGGATCACGCCGGGCGGGAGTCGGAGTCCTACGAGGACGTGACCGCGTCGCAGCTGATCGAGCGCAAAGGGGACAGCCTGCGTGTGTTCCTGAAGTTGAAACGCGACGCGCAGGTGATGACCGTGAGCTATGCCACCGAGCATGCGGTCGAGTACCGGCTCGCTGGACGCCGGGCAACGAATCGAAGTGTCTCGACCAAGATCGCGGAGTTGGCAGACGCGGGGACGCCGAGGGAACGTGAGAAGCGGCCGGGCGACGATCACGGGTTTCTGTGGCGGCTGAACGCGTACTGGCGCTACGAGCAGGTCGGGGACGGTGTATTGATCGAGTGCGAGTCGGTGAGTCTCAGCCGGAGTGTGCCGTTTGTCGCCAGGCCGCTGGTCGGACCGATCGCAAACCGCATCGCGCGCGGGTCGCTCGAGCGCACGCTCAGAAGCCTGCGCGCGTTGCTCTCGCGCGGCTGATCCGGCACCGGGGCCTCACCACAGAGACACGGGGTCCACGGAGGTTTCAGAGTTGTTTCAGAATGACGAAACCGGAGAACGAGATCCCTGTGCCTCCGGGTCTCTGTGGTGAGCGTCCGGAACGGCACGGGGCGATTCAGCCGTTCGGTCCTTACGGCCGGATTCTGATTTCGAACATCTTCGGCCACAGCTTGCCGGTGACGAACAGGCGGTCCTTCGCCGCATCGTAGGCGATGCCGTTCAGCACGTCGACGGCGGCGGCGTCTTTGGGATCAAGCAAACCGTGCAGATCGATCCAGCCTGTCACGTCGCCGGACTTGGGTGCGATGCGAGCGATGCGGTCGCTCTGCCAGACGTTCGCGAAGATCTCGCCCTTCACGAACTCCAGTTCGTTCAGCTGCGCGACGGGGCGGCCCGCGTCCTTCACCTGCACCCGTCCTGTTTCCTTGAGCGTCTTCGGATCGAGAAAGCGCAGGACGGCAGTGCCGTCACTCATGATCAGTCGGTTGCCATCGTAGGTCAGTCCCCAACCTTCGCCTCCGTAGGCGAATGTCCGGAGTCTCTCGAAGCTGGTGCGGTCGTACACGAAACCCGTCCCACCCTGCCACGTGAGCTGGACGATCGTATCGCCCACGACGGCGATCCCCTCCCCGAAGTGCTGCGCCTCGAGTCTCTTGAGCTGCAGCACTTCCCCGTTTTCAAGCTTCACCTTCCGGATACTCGACTGTCCGTTGAGGCCGGTGCCTTCGTACAACACGCCGTCAATGAAGACGAGGCCCTGGGTGAAGGCCTGGGGATCGTGGGGATACGCTCGAACGAGCTGGTATGAGGACACCGGGGCGCCTCGAGCACGCTGGGTTTCGTCGGGCATACGGAGACCGATCAAGGTGGCCATTGTTCCTGCAAGAAGTAGACGTATCACTTCGGCGGTCCTTGGTAGAGCTGACGGCTATTTGAACAAGTCGTCGAACGCCTGTTTGGCGCTGCTGATCCCGCCGCCGCTGGGTGTCGATTTCGTCTCCCGCTCGACCGTCGTGCGGGGCTGAAAGAACTGGCACTCGTTACGCGCATCCTTCGGCGATATCCGCGCGGGGATCGTCTGCTGGCACTCGAAAGGCGCGCTCGAATCGAAGTGTGCGCACTGCGCGCAGCTGTGCAGCGCGACTCCACATCGAACGCAGATCCCGTCGGTGCTCCACGCGGTCGCCACCGTCAGCTCGTAGCCGCAGCCCTTGCAGCGGACGATCTCGCGGAACCCCGGCATGCTGAAGGTCTTGGGGGCGATCGGCGGCTGCCCGCGAGGCGTATAGTCCTTTTTCGGGGGCGCGGCCGGCGTATGACGCGGCTCACGGGGTTCGTCCTGATAGCCCCGCTGCCGGTATTTTCGATCTGACATGTATTCAGCCCCCTGGCAGCGCCATGATAGCTCGATAGGAACCGCTCCGCCGAAAACGGCGTATATCGCCCCAGGGAGATCTCAACGATGAAGCTCATACTACCGAAGGCGCACACGATGGCCGGGACATCCGGAACGCCCGGGCCCAGCCGCCTGCGAGCCGCGGTGCTGCTCCTGCCACTGTTGTTCGTCGCCTCAGCCGGATGCGACATTGCGATGGCCGACTTCCGCGAGCAGGAAACGGCCGAGTGGCGCAAGACCTACGAGCTCCAGCCCGGCGGCCGGGTAGAGATTTCCAATATCAACGGCAAGATCGACGTCATGCCGGGCAATGGCAATAGTGTCGAAGTGATCGCAAAGAAGGTCGGCCAGGGCCCCACTAAAGAGGGCGCCAAAGCCGCGATCGATCGCATCCAGATCGCCGAAAGCGTCACGGACGGCAACCTCAAGATCGAAACCAAGGTCGATCGCTCGGGCGGCGGGCTCTTCAATCATTCCAGCGGCAAGGTCGAGTACACGGTGCGGGTCCCCGCGAATGCCGAGTTGAAGCTGTCCACCGTCAACGGAGGGGTAGAAATCGCGGGCATGGCCGGTCGGATCAATGCCGAGACCACGAACGGCGGCATCAAGGCACGCGATATCACCGGGATGATCGAAGCCAGCACCACCAATGGCGGCGTTGAACTGGATCTCTCGTCGGTGCCCACCGGCGGCGTGAAACTGGAGTGCACGAACGGTGGGATCCGCCTCCGACTGCCGTCCGACGCCAAGGCGTCAATCTCGGCCCGGATCAGCAACGGCGGCATCGACGCCCAAGGCGTGAATCTTCAAACCCGCGGCGAAAGCAGCAACCGCCGCCTCGATGGAGATCTCAACGGCGGCGGCCCCCGCATCTCACTGGAGGGCACGAACGGGGGAATACGAATCACTGCTCGATAGGCTTCCGAGGTCCTTGCAACCTCAACTCGCCCTGGTTCCCAGCCCCTTGATCGCGCGCTTCTGGAGCAACGCGAGAACCGCGGTCTCACACTCCGACAGCGCGTGGGGTGAACGGCCGTTGCGGCGGACAACTCGCATCCTGGTCATCGATCCGTCATCATAGGTCGCGAAGATGGCCGGGTGGATGTAACACTTGCGCGAGACCGCCTTGGTGTTGCCGAGGCGCTTGGCGACTGACTCCACGGCGCGCAGCACGTTACGCTTCCCTTCCGCTGCGGACTGACACGGGCCGCACTCGCGCAGGATGCTGGCCGCATGGACCGTGCCGGCCCACGTTCGGAAGTCCTTGGACGTGTAATCCTCCCCGCTGATCTCCTTCAGATAGGCATTCACCTCTGCCGACCCGACCGCCTGCCGTTCGCCGTTCGTATTGTAGTACTGGAACAGGTCATACCCCGGGATGTCCCGACAGGCGCGGACCACGCGCGCCAGGCGGCGATCGTCGAGGTCGATGTCGTGCTCGATACCGCTCTTCCCTCGAAACGTGAATCGAACGCGGGCGCCCCGCACCACCACGTGCCCGTCCCGCAGCGTCGTCAAACCGAATGACCGATTCTGTCTGGCGTATTCATCGTTGCCGACCCGGATCAGCGTTTTCTCGAGCAGCTGCACCACCGTGGCGAGGGCCTTGTCGCGCGGCATTCCGGTACGACGCAAGTCCTTCTCCGTGCGCTGTCGAATCACGGGTAGCGCTTGGGCGAAGCCGATCATCCGATCGTACTTGGTCTCGTCGCGCGCGACCCGCCACTTCGGGTGATACCGATACTGCTTCCTTCTTCGCGCGTCCCGCCCGGTGGCCTGAAGGTGTCCCAGCGCGTCGGCGCAGATCCAGACGTCTTCCCAGGCCGGCGGAATCACGAGCGACCGGACTCTGGCGAGCTCATCGGCGACGGTGACCCGACGGCCGTTGGGAGAAAAGTAACGGAAGGTCGACCCGGAACGGGTGCGCCGGATGCCCGGGCGGGTGTCGGTCGTATACTGAAGCCCCGCCGCACGAGCCGACGCCACGGCTGCCTCGATGACGGGCGCGAGCGAAGACGCTGAGACGTTTGTTGCCACCTGCGGCAGGTTGCGACCTCCTCAGGGACCGACAGCAAGAATGGTGCTCGGGCTAAGTGCTTGGTGCTCGGTGCAAATCAGGTGGTCGCGCCATGGGACGAGCTGAGCTTGGCTGTCCGCACCAGCATCCGGCCCCGGCACCGGCACCCGCACGTAGCACCTGGACCCCGGGGACCTGGCGCCCGGGCATTAGCACCCTGAGCACCCAACACCGAGCCCTATCCCCCTCTCACCCTCGGCGTCCATCCCTCCTCGAAGGCCGTCCCCAGAATCAGTTGCAGGACGATGGTGTAGTTGGCGATGCCTTCGTGGATGCGATTGGCCTTGAGGTATGAGTCGTACACGCCGCGCGCCGCGGTCCGCACCCGGGGGGACGAACGCTCGAAGCGAGCGGCAATGTCGCGCAGATCCTGCCGCGGACCGTCGTTCAGTGGAGGCAGGGAGCCACGCATGGCGCGGGGCAGCGCGCCGGCCGCGAGGCGATACGCGTCGAGCCAGGCGCTGTATTGAGCAACCGGATCCTGGCTGCGGACGCCCGTGATCCAGGCGACGAAGTTTGCCTCGGATTCATCGGCATATCCGGCGAGGTGTGCCCACTCGTGCGCGAGGACGGACGGTTCCTCGACGGGGAGTATGTCGGGATTCAAAATGACCTCGAGGAATACGGGGACCGTCATGCCGTCGATCGCGGCATATCGGAAATACAGGCCCGCGAATGACCGCTTCGGCCGCCCAGTCGTCGCGATCCTCGCCGCACCGAGCAGCAGCTGCGCTTCGGCGAATGCTCGCTGCAGGGACTCCTTGCTGAGCGGCCGCGCGTGGGCGGCTACGTAGCCGGCGTTCAGGCGCTCGATCGCCTCGACGGCGAGCTTCGGCGCGGCCTCCGGCGTAATCCGGGACGGGTCGAAATCCAGCTTCGCCTCGAGCGGGATGCGGCGGTAATTCAATCCCCACGTCACGAGAAAGAGGATGTAGATCAGCGCTCCAGTCTTCGCCAGCCGGCCGGCCGCGCGGACGAGTGCGGGGCGCCATCCCGACAACCCTCGATCGCGGACGAAGGCCACGGTGCCGGTCAGCAGGATCAGCGCAATTGCGATATCCAGCAGCGCGAAGGGTGAAAGGTTCGACGCGCTCGTGACGTATGGCTGGATGGACAGATAGAAGGTGCGAGAGTATGCAAGTTCAACCCAGCGGACCGGAATCGGGGCGATTGCGGCGATCAGTGCAATAGGGATGAGGTAGCGTCCACGGAATGCCATTTGCAGCTTAGGCCCTTATGAGTATCGGACAAAAGCTGACGCGGTGGGGCGGGGCGCGGGTCTCGCGTCGACTCCGGCGATCCATCCCTATTCTAGGCACGGCGATCGCGGTGGCAACGATAGTATCGACAGTCCGGCGGAAGGGCGTCGTCAGTGGCACGCTCGACACCGGTCTCAATGCGATGCCGTTGGTCGGCGCGCTCAAGAATGTTGTCGAGATTTTTCGAGGGCGGGATTTCTTTCCGGATCGCTTCCCGTCGGCGTCAGAAGTACCCGTTCGGCGACGAGTCAGTTAGATATACACTGCGCAGGCATCAGGCACAACGCTTTCCGCGTACGGCATCCGGGCTGCGCGCAAGGCATCGAGGCGATCGGAAACTTGGCGCGAAATTCTCGTTGGGAAAGAGACATGATGACCGCACCGTCGTCCGCTCGCAGTCAGCGAGTCCTTATCGTGGATGACGAGCCGGCGCTCCTGGAGGCGATGAAGATCGCCTTTACACGGGCGGGGCGCGAGGTGGTCGCGTGCGACAGCTTCGAAGCAGCGCGAGATCGCCTGTTGGCTGAGGATTTCGACGTAATGCTCACCGACGTGCGGCTCGGTGCCTTCAATGGATTGCAGCTGGCCGTGATTGCCCGCGACCAGGATCGCGAGATGGGCATCATCGTCTTTTCAGGGTTCGACGACCCCGTCTTGCGCGCCGAAGCGGCTGGCCTCGGCGCAAGCTACCTCGTGAAACCCGTCTCCGCGGAACATCTGCTCGAATTGATGGCGGGGCTGTAACAGGCTCCAGGCTTCCGGCTGCTGGGCTGTAGGCTCTGGAGCCGACCTGCGTCGGGCGGGCACCAGAGCCGAAAGCCCAGAGCTCAGAGCCCGTTCTAACCTGCCATCGCCGGTTTGTCGCACGAGTCCTGCTGCGGGCGCGGGTCCTTCTCCCGACCGCTGGCGTCCTCAGCCGCCGGCTGGACCGGCCTACCCGGGATCGTCCGAAATTGCTGAAAGGCGACGTGACAGTGGTGCTTTCGGAGGAAGTTCAGAAAGCGCTTGTAATCGCTTGTCTGCATGTTGAACAGCTCGGTCAGCAACCGGTAGCTGCCCCCCGTCTGCTCCAAACCTTTTCGCACCAGTCCCCGGAGATCGTCTCGCGTCATATCGCGTGACATGAACGGCGCGTAGACTGCTGACCAGAAAGACTCGCGTCCGAGCACCAGGCGGTCGTATAAGACGTCCGCCATGCTGCGCCCGCCGTTCACTGCCGCCGGCATCGGCGCCGGTTCGGCGCGGACCAGATTCGGCGGCAGGTCTGCCATGGTGATGACCCCGTTCCGGATCCGGACGACCAGCCGCTCAGCGACGTTCTTCAGTTCCCGGATGTTGCCCGGCCACTTGTAGGAGACCAGCATGGCCATCGCTTCCGGGGCCACGCACGGCACCGCCACTTGATACTGCTCGGCAAATGTGGTCAGGAAGTGCGACAGGAGCACAGGCACGTCTTCCAGACGTTCGCGAAGCGGCGGCAGATGCAGCTGGATGACATTCAGGCGGTAGTAGAGATC
>JACDBQ010000270.1 GCA_013694845.1 Acidobacteriota bacterium | reverse complement strand
GTGTCGAACCGTGTTGAACCGTTGAACCGTGGCGTGAATTTGACCGTGTTGCCCAGTGGCCTGAATCGACCGTGCTGAACCGCGGCGTCGCTACCGCCCGCCACTCAGCAACCGCACGCCGTCGGTGGCCGTGAACGCCGCCTTGACCAGCCCGGCGAGGGTAGGCGCGATATCGGCCGGCGTCGCCGGAACATCGTGGACCCCCGGCGGGACTCCGGCGCCAAAGAAGATCACGGGCACGCGCTGATCGTAGGCATACAGCGTTCCGTGGGTGGCGGCTGCGGTCGACAGCAGCCAGTTTTCTTCCGGGACGACGATGAGATCGCCGCTTCGCGGAGCGTAGTACGAGAGCGCCGCGGCCCGCTTCACGGGATCGCCGCTGTGACGCACCGACGGATCGCTGATCTCGTCCGCGCGGAAGGCGTGGGCGATTCCCGGGAGCGCGCGTAACGCATCAAGGACCGCGGCCGAGGCGGTTGGGGACGCTCTCAGCTTCCCCATGACGCCGGGCGCCAGATAGATGTCGGTGTAGGCGGCGTGCGCGACATATTTCCCGGCGCCAAAAATCGGCGCGAGTGCGCCGTCGATCGTGGCGATGATCCCGCTGGCCGGCTGTCGCTGTGCGCCCGACTGTTCGGGGATCCGGGCAACGCCGTGGTCCGAACTGAGGGCCAGCACATAGCCTTGGCGCCCGAGACGCGCATCGAGGTGATCGAGCAACGTTCCGATCGTCCGGTCGAGGCGGACGAGGATGTCCTGCACTTCGTGGCTGGCCGGCCCGTACTGATGGCCCACCAGATCCAGGGTGGAAAAACTGACGCTGATGAAATCCGTGCCCGCCCCTCGGCCGAGATCGAGCGTGTCGATCGCGTGCGCCGCCAGGCGTCCGAGGTACGCATCGGCGAAAGGACTGCGTTGCCAGTGGGTGAGGAACTGATTCGCCGGTGAGCCGAGCACGTGCGGGAACACCGGTGTCCACCCAGACGGCCGCTGCTCGCCACGTCCGTCGTCGGCTCCAACGTAATCGCCCGCAGGAAGCAGCCGCTCCCAGCGTTTCCCACGATCCGCCTCGATCGGGTTGGCATCGATGAACTCCTGCACCCATGGAACGGGTCGAGGGGTGAAGGCGGAGGAGGTGGTCCACCCCGTGCGCTCGTCGAACCAGACGACCGCTGCCGGATTGCGCCCGGCGAGCGTGATCGCGGAACGCGCCTTGAGCGACAGGGCAACGGTTCGGCCCTCCGTGCTGTCGTGGAGCTGCTCGGCAAGCGGACGCACGAGGAGAGACTCCGAGCTGTCGCCGCCGGTCGCGGCGCCCATGTAGCCGATGTTCTTCACCGTCGGATCGGACGTGCACGCCTGAGACGACGCGGTCGTGCGATCCCACCAGGCGTTCAGCACCATGCCGTGGCGGTACGGCAGCGCCCCGGTTGCGATCGTGGAGTGCCCGGCGCACGTGACCGTGTTCAGGTAGGGATACGCGGCCGTGCGGAACCAGGCCCCCTCCTCCATCAGGCGCCGGAAGCCGCCGGTGAATGCCGCCCCGTATGTCTCGAGGTAAGAGGCGCGCATCTGGTCGACCACGAGCACGACGACCAGGGGGGACCGGCCTGAAGGTGGGTTCGGGCCGGCAGCCGCACCGCCGCGCGGCGCTGACCGACAGCCGCTGATGACCAGGGCGGCGATGAGCAGTGCGAAACCGCGGCCTTTCATCTGCGCCTGAGAAGCGGGAAGTAGCACAGCGCACCCATGAACACGTCGTATGACGCGCACCCCACGGTATACCAGCGCGGCGCGAGTCCGTCGGGCAGCAGTCCGGGCCGGTGTCCGATGTCGATGATCGCGTGCCCCGCGAACCCCAGTGCGAGCACGGTCAGCGCCTGTCGGGGATCACAGGTCAGGGTGTAGGCGGCGACCACGAAGAACCCGGCGGTCAGCGCGATATCGAGGCCGACTCCAGGCCGTGCGTCGTTCGATGCGCCGAATCCGAGGTAAGCACCCGCCGAGAGCGTGAGCAGCAGCGCGGCGATCTGCGCGAGTCGCAATTCGGCGACGAGCCGCTCGGGTGAGGAAACCGGGATCGCGGCAATCCTGATCGACTGGTAGGAAAATCCAGCGCCGAAGGCGACCGCGGCCACGAGGAGAGTACGAATGCCTTCGGACATGTGTCGGAAAGAATTATAGGTCCTGCGCTCGCGCGCCGCCTTACGCGAGCAAGGCGAGAGGATCGACGCCGAACGCCGCCGGATCGAGCGGGGACACGATCGATTGCGCGTCAGACCCGGTCAGGTCGAACAGCGAACGGTCCTGCGGCGTCTCGAGCCGCGCGCCGTCGGCGGTGGTGATAACGCGAACGCGCGGGCGATGCGGATCCGGTGCGTGCACCTGCACGACGACGGCGATCTCGCCGGTGTCGAGCCTAACCAGACTGCCCGGCGGGTAGATCCCCAGCAGTTGTACGAACCGGCGGACCAGATGCTGATCGAACTGTGATCCATCGTTGCGTTTCAGGACCGCGAGGATGCGGTCGGTCGGGAAGGCCTCCTGGTATCCACGCTGCGACCGCATGGCGTCGTACACGTCCGCGATGCTGCACAGCATCGTGGCGAGGTTCAGCGCGGTGCGGTGGACTCCGACGGGGTAACCGGCGCCATCGAGGCGGAGGTGATGTTCGAAGGCGACCACCGGTGCGAGCACCGGCATCTCCGGCGTCTGTCGCAGGATTTCGGCGCCGTCGACCGTGTGACGGCGCATGATCGTGAACTCCTCCTCGGTCAGCTTGTCCGGCTTGTTCAGGATGTCCTTCGGCGTCCGTATCTTCCCGAGATCGTGCATCAGCGCCGACAACCCGAACTCCCGCAGCAAACGGCCGTCGATCCCCAGCGTCCGGGCCTGGCCCATCGTCAGGATCGCGACGTTGACCATGTGAGTGAACGTGTAGTTGTCGTAGTTGCGCATGGCGGTGAGCGCCACGACCGCCGTGCGGTTCTGGGTCACGGCATCGGCAAGACCGTCGATCGCCTGGAGCGCACCTGGGAGGTCCGGTCGGCCTTCGGTCAGAGCGGCGTCCCATACCGACTCGGCCACCCGCACGGCATTGCCATACAGGCGGCGGATCGCCGCCATGTCGCTCGCCACGCCATCATCGCGGCGTTCCCGGGCGGTGATGCGGCCGACACGGATGTGGGGGACGGTGACCTGCGTGTCGGCCTCTGTTCGGCCCGTCATCGCCGCGACTGCCAGCATGAAATCGAGCGCGTCCCCCGGCGTGATGCCCCGCTCGAAGGAGATCCGCTCGATCTGCTGGTCTTTCAAACGCTTGATCAGTTCGCCCATCGACGCGCTGGCCCTGGGCATCGGGGTGTCTGCGACGATGAATTGTTCCCCGACAATGCCGAGGGTGAGGGACGGAGCGGCCTGGAGCAGCGGTTTGAGGGCCGCGAGCAGCCCCTCGACATTCCGCCCGACCAGCGGGTGCTCGGGGGCGTAGAGCTGGGCGGCACGCACCCCCGACGCAAATCGCCGGAGGACCTCGTCGTAGAGCGGAACTTTCGACGCCGTTTCGGTGCGTGGCTCCATCACTCTCCCTGTGCGAGCTGGGCGCGCGCCGCCGCTCGTGCGCCGCGGCTGCCGGTCGCGGCCGCGGTTTTGAGCACGTCGACCGCCTGCGGCGTGCCGATACGCCGGAGCGAGCCGGCGGCAGCGGCCCGCGCTTTTCGCGTCAGCAGCGGCGCCCACCAGTCGCCGCGATGGAGCGCCACCTTCAATGTGTCGACCACATCCGGATCCGCGAACGTTCCCAGGGCCTCGACGGCCGACAGGTAGACCTGGGCGTGCTTCGAACGCTTCAAGTTCCTGACGAGGTAACAGAACAACGGGGACGCGCGCGTATCCCGGATGCTCGTCAACTCGGCCACCAGGGTCTGGCGCGCGCGGCCGCTGACGGTGCCGAGCGCCTGCACCAGGATGGCCGCGGCCTCGTTGCTGCCGTTGAATACCAGTCCCTGCACCGCTTCACGCTGGACCAGCGGCTCACTATCGGTGAGCAGCGGAATCAGCTCGCGTAAGCCCTCCGAGCCGCCGAATTCGCGCAGCAGGAACGCCGCTGTGCGGCGCACCTCCCAGTTGGGTGCGTTCATCAGCTGCTGAACCACATCGCGTCCTTGCGCGCCGAAACCGACCAGCACGTCCCGCAATCGGCGTCGCGAGCGCGCGTCCTGTTCGGCCGAGAGGACCTCGGCGAGCGGTGCGATGACCGGCGTCCCGATGGCCTGGCACAAACGCTCGAAGCGCGCGAACGCATCGTCATCGGCGCTGCGCAGGTGAGCGGCCACGTGTTTCATGAACGAGCCCCGGCCGAACCGCTGGAGCACCTGGGCGAGATGCGCGACCCGCGCGGGATCGATCTGCGCGTGGCGGATGACGGCATCCGCGAGCCGCCAGGCCGCATCGAAGTGTCCCACTCGCACGAGGTCTTCGGCGTGCGAGACGGTGGTCTCGGCCACGTCCCGCCACCTGGCGGGGTCCTGTTCGATCGCGAGCAGGTCCTCCAGAAGCTGATGATCGAGGCCGCGCAGGGCCCCATCGCTGACCGTGGCGACCCACCCGGCCACGCGGTCCGGCGGATCGTCGTGGGTCCGCTCGACGTCGACCGCGGTCGTCTGGGCGCTCCACAGCTCTCGTCCGTATGCCTCGGTCACATAGTTGGCATCGGTGTACGAGGTCACCATCGATTCGACCTTGCCCCAGAGCTCGTCGAAGGACGCCTCGGCGCCCAGGGTCGAGGCCGCGACTTCGTCCTCGGCGAGCGCGAGCAGTCGGCGCTGCCGGTCGGTATCGGGCACCAGCGCCTGGAAGGCGTGCGCCAGCCTCGCCGTGGCGCCCCGCTCGGCGATCACTGAGCCGGCGACGAACTTCGCGAGGTCGACGTCGTCCATCCGCTCGAGCACGGCGCCGGCGGTCTCGCCCGCGCCCCCCTCCGTATTACGGCGCGCGAGCAGCTGAAGCATGTCATCAGCGGTCAGCCTGGCGGTGACCCGCCCGAGTTGTCGCAGGGTGGTCTCGAGTTGCTGCGGGTTGATGTCCTTGGCGCGTGACGCCACGTTCTGAAGGAGCTTGAGCACCGCGGCCGTCTTCGCGTCCATGCCGCGCTCGCTGGCCGCGGTATCCAGTCGAGCCATGAACTCGTCGAGCCTGGCGGGGTCACCGAGGAGCGCGAGGAGCGCCTCGATGTTTTCATCGTCGAGCTGCACCTGCGCGCCACCGAGAGCGGACGCGATGATGTCGTCGAGCGTCGCGCCTTCCCCCTTCTTCTCGCGGAGAACCTCGGCGTAATCGATTTCCCGGATCTCGACGCTCGGCCCACCCGCGGTGACCCAGAGGTGCGCGATGCCGCCGTCGGCTCGCACTTCGTCATGAGGCCGAGCCAGCAACAGCAGGAGAGTTCGCCACGAGCTGGCGTCAACCCCGAGGTTCACCGTCAGCGCGCCGATCAGATGGGCGTGGAGAAGATCCGCCAGTTCACTCACGGCCTGATCGGGCTTCGCGAGTCCGGCCTTCCCGATCAGCAGCGTGTGCTGCCTGACCTGAAGCTGCAGTGGGCCGCCGGCGGTGAGCCGGCCGGTGGCATCCACGAGACGCGTGAGCGACGACGCGATCGCCGGGTGCTGACCAGGGTAGAGCGAGACCGCGCGCGCGGCGGCCTTGCAGCTGCGGGCGAACTCCGTCAACCGTGAGGCGAGTTCAACCGGGAGCACTTCGGGCGTGCGGGTGTCGGCCATATCTACAGGTACCACGCCTCGAGCGACTTGAAACGGCTTGCCGTGAGGTATAAGCTCGCCCGCGGCCTCCACATCCTTCCGCCGGGAGAGTTTATGCGCACTCGCGTCGCACTTGGGACCCTGTTCGTTCTCGCGACGCTCGTCGCCACGTCAGCTCAGACTCAGATCACCACCGGCGTCATCCAGGGGACGGTGAGCGACGCCTCGGGCGCCGTGCTACCGGGCGCGGCGGTCGAAGCGCGCAACTCGGGCACGAACCTGTTGCGTACCGCGGTCACCGACACTGATGGCCGGTATGTCTTCCTCCAGCTCCCGTCGGGCTCGTACCGCGTGACCTTCTCGCTGGCGGGCTTCGCCAGGGTCGTGCACGAGAACATCCAGGTGACCGTCGGCCAGTCCGTGACGCTGCCGGTCTTGATGCCGGTCTCCCGCATTTCCGAAACTGTCACGGTCAGCTCTGCCCCGAGCGTCGTCGAGTCCACGCGAACAGCGTCGACCACCACGCTCAACGCGCTGACCGTCGAGCACACGCCAAACCTGGGCCGCAAGTTCGAGGACCTGCTGACCCTGACGCCCGGTGTCAGCATCGTTCAGGGGCCCGATGGGGATGAGATCACGTTCGCCGGCCAGCGCGGCGTCTTCAACAACATCAGCCTGGACGGCGGCGACTACAACAACGGGTTCTTCGGCGAGCAGGCGGGCGGGCAGCGCGCGGCCGTCGATATTACCCTCGAGGCGATCAAGGAGTTCCAGGTGATTGCCACCGGCGCTCCGGCGGAGTTCGGGCGCACCGCCGGCGGCGTCGTGAACGTCATCACGAAGTCGGGCACGAACACGCGGAACGGAAGCCTGTTCCATTTCCAGCGCCTGGAAGCGCTGACCGGCGAGCTGTCGGACGGTTCGACGCTCGACGACTTCCACCGAGAGCAGTGGGGCGGCACATTCGGGGGACCGATCAGGAAGGACAAGGCCTTCATTTTCGCGGCGCTCGAGGGGATCACGGGCAACTTCACCCGCGCGAATCTCGGCCGGCAGCTCGGCGACACGGCGTGCCCGGTGACCAACCCGAACGTGCAGCAGCACGAAGCCCTGATCAACGGGAACCCGGACTGCCAGCGCACAGCGCTGCTGGCCTTCTTCAATTCGAGCATTGGGCAGAACGAGGCGCTGCCGATCGAGCGTCCAGTCAAGACGGTCGCGATCCTCACGAAGTTCGACATCGTCGCCAACGCGACGAACAACATCTCGGCTTCGTGGAACTTCAACCATTCCCGGAAGACGAACGAAACGTTCGACGTCCCGACCTATGGCACGTCGGCTAACGGGATCGAGGGCGATCCGGCGCGTATCAACGTCGTCAATCTGAACTGGTTCACGACGCTGTCGTCGCGGATGCTGAACGAGGCGCATTTCACGTACTCGCGCGAGAACCGGCCGCGCACGGCGGCGGAGTCTGCCTTGAAGGCCGACACCGGCATGGGCTTCGGGCCGACGTTCCGATTCGGCAACCCCTTCTTCCTGCAGCCGGGAGTCGACGAATTGATCTGGCGGACGCAGCTCAAAGACAACGTGTCGATCGTGTCTGGCAAGCACACGTTCAAAGCAGGCGGCGAGTGGATGCACACGCTGAACGACCAGGTGTTTCGAGGTTTCTTCACCGGGCGCTATATCTTCGACTCGGTCAGCGGCTTCCTGCGATATGCCTCGCCCTCTGGCGCCGGGGGGTTTGGGCCTTCGACAGTTGCCTGTTCGGGCGGCGCGTTCGTCACGTCGCCGGCCGCCTGCCCCGTCGGCACCGCCGACACGGGTGGACCGCTGCTTCTGTACCTGCAGGGGGCGGGGCTCAGCGGCCTCGCCACGGATGCGGCCGGGGCCTCCAGTATTACCAATGACGAGCTCTCGATCTTCGCCCAGGATCAGTGGCAGCCGCGCCCCAATCTCACGATCAATTACGGCCTTCGCTGGGACGCGCAGCTGATGCCGGAAACGGTTCCTGGTGCGACGACGGCATTCGGGGCGTTCCTGAATGACCCGACGTTCCCGTCCGACGGCACCATCCCGGATCAATGGACGATGTTCCAGCCCCGCGCGGGTGTGGCATGGGACGTCCAGGGGGACGGCACGTCGGTGCTGCGCGGGAGCGCGGGCGTCTATTCGGCCCGGCAGAACATGTTGTCGCAGGTCGGCTCGGTCACGACCAACGGGATCCAGCAGCAGACGCTCTTCGCGAACACCGCGAACCTCCGGGCGTTCGGCGCGCCGACACCCACCTGGCCCGGCGTGCTGCCGGTGGCCGCGGTGCCGGCCGGCCAGTTCCCGCTGTTCAGCGGCGTGCGAGTGTTCGACCGCGATTACCGGAATCCCCGGATCTATTCGTACAACGCGGCCTACGAGCAGCAGCTCGTCCCGGAGTGGTCAGCCTATGTCGACCTCACCTGGACAGAGGGCACCAACCTGACGCGCTTCCTGAACTACAACCGGAGCGGGCAGGCGGTCTGCTGCAATCTGGGACCCGGCACGGGCGATACCCACACCTACCCAGGGACGCCGTGGGGCCCGCAGCTGAGCGAGGTGATGGTGGCCAACAGCCGTGGCGAGTCACGGTATCGCGCGATGACGCTCGGCCTCC
Organism: Acidobacteriota bacterium; assembly: GCA_013694845.1. Classification (GTDB taxonomy): domain Bacteria; phylum Acidobacteriota; class Vicinamibacteria; order Vicinamibacterales; family 2-12-FULL-66-21; genus JACDCA01. The sequence goes on along the minus strand of JACDBQ010000270.1, from coordinate 1,138 downwards.
GCAAGCGTTTCTCGGGCGGGTATCAGCTCGAAGGCAACTACGTGCTCGCGAAGGATCAAGACAACGACTCGAACGAACGCGATCCGTTCACCGACCGCAGCTTCAATTTCTTCGCGCTCGAGCAGGATTGGGCGTTGTCCGACCGTGACATCCGTCACAAGATGAACCTCTTCGGTTACGTGACCGTCCACGGCTGGCAGGCCAATGCGCGATTCCAGGCCCGCAGCGCGCAGCCGATCACCGCGAGTCCGCGCAGCCTCAACGGCGAAGATCGGGGCCGGAATGGTCTGCGGAAGGACAACGCTTTCCTCAGCTTCGACTGGCGGATCGCCCGCCCGTTCAACCTGAACGGCGGGCGGCTCCAGGTGACGCCGATCATCGAGATGTTCAATACGTTCAACAACGAGAACAACATCAACCCGCTCAGCACGCCGGCACTCTTCAACTTCGACGGCTTCCTGCGCGCCGGCGTGGGCGACCCCCGGCAGGTGCAGCTGGCGGGGAAGATCACGTTCTGATGCCGTCCTGCCACTAGATGCGCGCCGTTGACCTGATTCGTCGCAAACGTGACGGCGGTGCGCTCGATCGCGCCCAGATCGACTTCTTCGTTGCCGGTGTCACGGACGGCTCGTTGCCGGACTACCAGGCATCGGCGCTGCTCATGGCCATCCTGCTGCGCGGGATGACGCCGGAAGAAACCGCGTGGCTGACCGACGCCATGGTCGGCTCGGGCGTCAAGGTGAACTACCCCGGTGTGGAGGGTACCCCGGTCGACAAGCACAGCACGGGCGGCGTCGGCGACAAGACCTCGTTGATCCTTGCGCCCCTGGCCGCCGCGTGCGGCGCCATCGTGCCGATGATGTCCGGGCGCGGCCTCGGGCACACCGGTGGCACCCTCGACAAACTGGAAGCGATCCCGGGATTCCGCACCGACTTGTCGCTCGCCGAGTTGCGTGCGGCGGTTCGGCATACCGGTTGTGCGCTGATCGGCCAGACCTCGGAAATCGCCCCGGCCGACAAGCGACTTTACGCCCTGCGCGACGTCACCGGCACGGTCGAAAGCATCCCGCTCATCTCCGCGTCGATCATGAGCAAGAAGATCGCGGAAGGGATCGGCGGACTGGTGCTGGACGTGAAG
>JACDBQ010000231.1 GCA_013694845.1 Acidobacteriota bacterium | reverse complement strand
GTCGTCACCGCCGAAGTGGCGCTGTCATTCGTCCTGCTGGTCGGCTCCGGTCTGATGATCCGGAGCTTCGTGGCGCTGCAGAAAGCGGAGCCGGGGTTCGATCCCAGAGGCGTCCTCACGTTTGCGACACCCAACCTGCGGCTGCCGGATCCCGCCGCCCGCCGGGCCTTCATGGCCAATCTGCAGGCGCGCCTGAGAGCCATGCCCGGCGTCACCGACGTCACGGCAGCGAACCCGATGCCACTGGAAGAGCGCGAAGGCCTCGCCCGATGGGGGACCGAGGAAGCGCTGACGGATCCGTCGAAGTTCGGTCAGGCGACCGTTCGCACGGTGTTGCCCGGGTACTTCGACGCGATGCGGACGAAGCTGATCGAAGGGCGAACCCTCACCGACGCCGACAACCGCCCGGAGTCGACCGCGGTGGTCATCGATCGCGTCATGGCCGGCAAGGCGTTCCGCGGCCAGACCGCCGTTGGCAAGACGATCGTGGCGCGGATCAACACGCCGGAGCCCCAGCGCTACCAGGTGATCGGCGTCGTCGAGCATCAACGTCACGAGTCGCTGGCGCGGGACGGACGTGAAGCGCTGTTCGTGCCGGACGGATTCTTTCAGTACGGGGCCGCGAACCGATGGGCGGTCCGCACGAGCGGCGACCCGATGCAGCTGGCCGGCGCCGTCCGCGCCCTGGTGACCGAGTTGAACCCGCGCACCGGTGCAATCGAGGTTCGGCCGCTGCTTGCCTATGTCGATGAAAAGCAGGCGCAGACCAAGTTTGCGCTGGTGCTGATCGGTATTTTCGCCGGCGTGGCGCTGGTGCTGGCGGCCGTCGGGCTCTACAGCGTGCTGTCGACGACAGTCCGGCAGCGGACCGCCGAGATCGGCGTGCGCATGGCGTTCGGCGCCGCACACGGGAGCATCTTCAAGATGATGGTGGGCCATGGCCTTCGGCTCAGCGCGGTAGGCGTGGCGGTTGGCATCGTGGCGGCGGTCCTCCTGACCGGTGCCATGCGGACAATGCTCGTGGGTGTGGGACCGACCGACCCGATGACGTTCGGGGTGATGGCCGCAGGCTTCCTCGTGATCGCCGCGATCGCCTGCGGGCTCCCCGCGCTTCGCGCATCGAGGCTGGATCCCATGGTGGCGCTGCGCGACGAGTGATTCGAACCCAAGAGCCAAGAGCCAAGAGCCCAAAGCCAAGTTGGTACGACCTCTGCAGTCGAGGCGATTATGCGCAGTCTTGTAGCGTCGTTGTGTCTCGTGGCGGTATCGGCCTGCTACCAGGACAGTCCAACGGCTCCCGGTCCGGTGAACCGTGAAGTCACGCTGGCGCCCGGGCAGTCCGCGTCGGTCGCCGGCGCGGGGCTGACGATCAAGTTCAATGGCGTCACCGGCGACTCGAGGTGCCCGGCGGACGCGATCTGTATCACCGGCGGCAGCGCCAACGTTCACCTTGAGCTCAGGGGCTCGGATGGTGCGCGCCAGGAAGTGACCTTCGAGACCGGGAATCCACAGCCCGTGAAATTCACCACCCTCACGCTGGACCTGACGCAGCTCGCGCCCTATCCGTTCATCAGTCGCCCCATTCAGCCCGGCGATTACCGGGCCACCATCACCGTCAAACGCTGACCTGAGCCCTTTTTCTGGCCGACTGCGCCTTCCGTTCCAGGGATGATCCCGTCGCATCCGTGGGCCGTGGCCAGCCTGGTGTATTTCGCGTATCTTGCCGCCGCCGCGGCGGTGCGAACCGGTCTCTTTACCGGGGCGCGCGTCCGGGTGTGGATCGGCGCGGCGATCGGCCTGGCCGTGAGCGCGATCGCCGCGTCGGTGACGTCTTTCTGGTTACGTGACGTTCTTCTCCCGCCCGTTCTTCTGCTGACGGCCTACTGGACGAGTGGACTGTCGTGGGTCCGGCCGATGCCGCGAGTGGAGCGATGGCTTGGCGCCTTCGATCGCCGATTACGGGTGCCGGAGATCGCCGCACGCCTGCCGCGAGTGCTGAGCGGATTCTTCGAACTCGCGTATGTCGGCGTCTATCCGCTGATCCCGATCGCACTGATGCTCGAGTTGATCGGTTCCGCGCGCCCGGACGCGACGCGATTCTGGACCGTCATTCTGATAACCGACTACATCTGCTTTGCCATGCTGCCTTGGATCCAGACCCGTCCACCCCGCGTGCTCGAAAGCGGCCCTTACAACTCGAGGCTACGCGCCTTCAACCTGGCGCTGCTCGGGCATGCCAGCATCGGGGTGAACACGGTGCCGAGCGGGCACGCTGCGGAAGGTCTCGCCGTGGCGCTCCTCTTGTCGGATGCACACCCTGGGATCGCGGCGACGATGGCCTTCAGCGCCGTTGCGATTTCGGCGGCGACCGTGCTGGGACGTTACCACTACGCTCTCGACGCGCTTGCAGGATGGGCTGTCGCCATTGCCGTCTGGCACCTGGTCTAGATCGATGTTTCGGGGCGAGTTTTGAGTAAGATACGCCCATGATGACCCGGTCACGGATTCTGAAGTGCGTGTTCGCGCTGATGTTCGCCAGCTTCTTTTACGCCTACGGTGTCGGCAGCCACATCGCAGCACAGCAGGCACCACCCTCGCAGCCGGCACAGGCACCTGCGCGACAGACGGGTCCGCCGCAGAACCAGGCACGCGAAAGCCTCAAGGGTGCCCCCGACCGGCGTCCGGACGAAGGCAAGGGGCCGTTCAAGACGCTGGTGATCCGCGGGGTAACGGTTATCGACGGTTCCGGGGCGCCGCCCGCCGGTCCGATGGACGTCGTCGTCCAGGGCAACCGGATCACCTCGGTCCGCAGCGCCGGCACGCCCGGGTTGCCGTTGCGGCAAAACCGGGGTCCACAGGCGGACCACGAGATCGACGCGACAGGGATGTATCTCATGCCCGGTTTCGTCGACCCGCACGTGCACGCCGGTGGAGCGCCGAAGAACGAAGAGGCGGAGTACGCCTACAAGCTCTGGCTCGCGCACGGTGTCACCACCGTCCGCGGCGTTTCGCTTGGGTCCCACGCCATCTCGGTTCGTGAGAAGGAACGCAGCGCGAAGAACGAGATCGTCGCGCCGCGCATCTACAACTACCAGCGGCCGGGCAGCGGCTGGGACCAGGGTGGAATCGACAGCCCCGAGAAGGCGCGTGCCTACGTCGAGTGGGCGGCGAAGAACGGGGTCGACGGCCTGAAGCTCGGGGCCGAACGGCCGGAGATCATGGCCGCCCTGCTCACCTGGGCGAAGGCCCATCGGCTCGGTTCCACCGCGCACCTGCAGCAGGGTGGGGTGGCGCAGATGAATGCGATCAAGGCCGCGCGGCTAGGGCTGGGCACGGTAACGCATTTCTACGGTCATTTCGAATCGCTGCTGAAGGATCACGTCGTGCAGCCGTGGCCGGTCGACATGAATGCGAGCGACGAGCAGTGGCGGTTCGGTCAGGTCGCACGCCTCTGGGACAAGATTCATGCGCCCGGCAGTCCCGAGTGGAAGGCGTACCTCGAGGAGCACCTGAAGCTCGGGACCGTCTTCGATCCGACCCTGACGATCTATTCGGCCGGGCGCCACGTCAGTGCCTTCCGTAACGCGGACTGGCACGACCAGTACACGTTGCCGTCGCTCATGGATTTCTACACGCCCAGTCGCGCGGCGCACGGGTCCTACTGGTTCGACTGGACGACCGAGGACGAAGTCGCCTGGCGCAACTTCTACCAGGTGTGGTTCCGCCTCGTGAACGATTACAAGAAGATGGGTGGGCGGGTCACGACCGGGTCTGATTCCGGCTTCATCTATCAGACCTACGGCTTCGGCTACATCAACGAGCTCGAGATGCTGCAGGAAGCCGGCTTTCATCCGCTCGAAGTCATCCAGGCCGCGACGATGAACGGGGCGATCACGCTCGAGGAGCCGAAAGGCAAGGCCCCCGAGTTCGGCATCGTTCGTTCGGGCATGCTGGCCGACATGGTGATCGTCGACCAGAATCCGCTGCACAATTTCAAGGTCCTCTACGGCAACGGGCACGTGAAGCTGAATGACGCCACCGGGAAAGTCGAGCGCGTCGGCGGCGTGAAGTACACGATCAAGGACGGCATCGTCTACGACGCGAAGCAATTGCTCGCGGACGTGGCCGCGATGGTGGAGAAGCAGAAGCGCACGCGGGGAGCAAAAACCACCACCAGCCAGCGATGATGACCTGAGCTTCCGGTCGGGCCTGCAGCTTGCCAGGAGAACCTACGCTACGGCCGGGGCACAACGCCCACCACGACCAGAAGAGCACCAAGCCAGGAAATCTCAGAAACGGTTTTTTTGGACCTTGGTGATCTTCGAGACCGTCGTGGTCTTTGAGTATGAACCGTCCGGGAGTCAGTTCCGCAACGCTTGCATCGGATCGATCCTCATCGCCCGCCGTGCAGGTATGATGCACGCGACCGTGGCGGTCGTAAGCAGAAGGCCAGCCACCACGACGACCGTCAACGGATCGGCCGGCTGGATCCCGTAGAGCAGCGCGCGAAACGCGCGCATCACGAAAACCCCGGACGTCAACCCGATCACCAACCCGGCCACCGCCTGGCCGAGACCTTCCTTCAGGATCAGCGCCATCACCGACGAAGGCTGGGCGCCGAGGGTCATGCGAATGCCGATTTCCGACGTGCGCAGTGCCACCATGTGGGACATCACGCCGTAGATGCCGGCAGCCGCCAGGATCAGCGCGAGCGCACCGAAGATGGTCAGCAGCAGCATGCCGGAGCGCTGCGCGGCCACGGACTTCGAGGTGAGGTCCGACATGGTCCGTACGTTCGACACCGGAAGGTTCGGATCCGTCTGCCGCACCTGTTCCCGGACGGCCGACGCCAAGCCGACAGGATTGGCGGTGCCCGTCCGGACGACGAACGTGCGGAAGGGGAACGGGTACTGGGCTTCCGGAAAGAACATCTCTGGGTTGACCGGACTGTTGAGACCCCAGAACTTGACGTCTTTCACCACGCCGACGATTTCGCGCCAGGGCTGGTCCGGCCCCCCCATCATCAATCGCTTGCCGATCGGCGAGACGTCCGGCGGCCAGTAACGACGGGCCATTGTTTCGTTGACGATCACGACCATGGGCGCCGTGGCCCTGTCGGCCCCGCCGAAGTGACGGCCCCCGACCAGCGTCATCCCCATCGCCGCTATGTAGTCTGGGGAAATGGCGCGCACGTGCGCTCGCGTAGGGGTGTCGGGTGTGGGCGTCCGCCCTTCGATGCCGACTCCACGCCTGGCGTCCTCGCCGCCGAGCGGCAGATGGCTGGTGGCGCCGGCCGCCGTGACGCCGGGGAGCGAGCGCAAGCGGCCGGCGATCTGGTCGAAGGCCTGGAGCTGCGCATCCGCCTCGCGGTAGCGCGCGATCGGCAGCGCGATGTTGAACGTCAATGCGCCATCGGCCACGAAGCCGGGCTCCGAGCGGAGCAGTGCCTGGAAGCTTCGGACGGTCAATCCGGCCGCCACCAGCAGCAGCGAGGCCAGCGCGATCTCCGAGACGACGAGCGCCATGCGCAACCGCCGCTTGACCCCGACCGGCGCCCGTCCCCCGTCTTTCAGGGCGACGTTGACGTCCTGTCCCGCCAGGTTGTAGGCCGGCAGCAGCCCGAAAACGATGCCGGTCAGCACCGAGAGCGCCAGGGTGAACAGAAGCACTCGTGGCTCGAGCCGCAAGTGACTGAGGCCGACGACCGCCACGCCGTCCGGCGCGATCTGCCGAAGCGCCCCGATCGCCCACCAGGCGACGAGCAGTCCCGCCCCGCCACCGGCGAGCCCGAGGACGATCGACTCGGTGAGCATCTGCCCGGCAATCCGCCCGCGTCCGGCGCCTACCGCCGAGCGGACGGCAATCTCCCGCCGCCGGTTCGCGGCCTTTGCCAGTAGCAGGTTCGCGACGTTGACGCACGCGATCAGCAGAACGAAGCCCACCGCCGCCAGCAGCAGCCACAGGGACGCACGGAGCGGATCCTTCAACCGCTCGCTCATGGGTACGATGAATGCGCCATGACCGCGGTTCGCATCCGGGTTCGCTGCTTCGAGTGATGCCGCCAGGCGATCCATGTCGGCGCGCGCCTGCGTCAACGTGACATCGGGCTTCAGCCGGCCGAACACAGATAGGTAGTGGCTGCTCCTGGTCGGGTTGGCCGCGAACGCCAGCGGCAGCCAGATCTCCGTGTCGTCAGGGAACTCGAAATCCGCCGGCAGCACCCCGACGACTTCGTGAGCCACGCCGCTCAACGCGACGGTCTGTCCCACGATGGCAGGATTGCTGCCGAACCGCTGGGTCCACAAGGCGTGCCCGAGGATAGCGACGCGGTGCTTGCCGACGATCGCCTCGTCTTCTCGAAACTGCCGGCCGAGCGCCGGCTGCACTCCCAGGACATTGAAGAACGACGGTGAGACCGCTGACGCGAACAGCCGCGTCGGATCTCCGACGCCGGTGAGATCCGTCGTCATGAACGACTGCCCGGCCATCGATTCGAAGGACGTGCTGAGGCGCGCCCAATCGAGGAAGTCCGCCGGCGACACCACGTTGTCCTGGACGCCCTCTGCCGCCCGCTTCTCCCACAGAGTCATGAGCCGCGGGGGGTCCGCGTAAGGCAGCGGTCGCAGGAGGACGGCGTTCACCGCGGAAAAGATGGCCGTATTGGCGCCGATCCCGAGCGCCAGCGTAACGATCGCGATGGCTGTCACACCCGGCTGCTTCGTCATCAGCCGCAGCGCGTATCGAATGTCTTCCCGTAGTGCGTGCATCCACCACCTCCATCGCTTCGTTTCCCGGACCAGGCCTGACCGCACGACGTTCAACGGTCGCACCCGTTCGGCTGTGCCGTGTATCACGACGTCGAGGACGGCGGCGGTCCAGATGCGCGCGGTGCTCGCGCCGGCCCGGCGCGCATCGGACAACTGCTCACGGAACATCACCGCCATCTCGGCGCCAAACTCCCGCCGCACGCGTGCCGGGAACGCCCGCAGCAGGATCCCGTAGAGCCACCCGTCGAGCCGTCGCATCATCCTCGCCGAGTCAGGAGCTTCTTGGCCCGGGCCTCGAGCACGGCCGCTTCGAGCCGATGCGCTTCCGCGGACGCAACCCGCTCGCCCAGGCGCGTGAGCCGGAAATACCGCCGCCGTTGGTCATCCTCGTCGGCCGTCGGACGGGCGTCGGACTCCTCGATGAGCTCGTCGTCGAGCATGGAGCGGAGCGTCCGGTAAAAATTCCCGGGCATGATCCGGCCGAACCCGCCGCGCTGCTGCACGTCGCGGACGAGGCTCCACCCGTGACGCTCACCATCGGCGAGGGCGAGGAGAATCTGGAATACGAGCGGTTTGAGCGGCAGGTGCTGCTCGAGGTCGCCGCGGGAAATGGATCGCGCCTTCGCCATGGCGCGAACATAGTATCAAAACGATACTAGTGTCAACCCGTCTGCCGGTTCTTCCTCGAAACGCAGATTCGGCAATTGCTTCGCATCACGCAGGCGCAGCCACCAGAGCCCGATCGTGAGCGCACAGATCACGCCGGAGACGATGACGAATGCGCTCGGATGCCGGAAGAGACCAGGTTCGATGTTCGCCATCCCATAGGTGAACGTTGAGAACAGGGTGAGGTAGAGGGGCCATAGCTTGCCGATGTGGGCAGTCCCCGGCGTGTAGCTGCAGGTGAACGGCACCCGATCGGCGCCGCGCATCAGCACCTGGACGAGCAGCATGGCCATCGCACCACAGAGGATCGCGTGCTTGATCCCGACCGCGGCGCCCCAGAGCCAGGCGGCGGAGGTGAACGCCACTAATACGGGTGGGACGACGCCGCAGATCATCAGGGCCGCCGCCGCACCGGCCACCGCTTCGTCCAGTCGCAGGGGCTCACGCAGTCTGAAGGACCAGTTCGCCCTGATCTCGACCGGAATGGCGAAGAGCGACCGCATCCCGGTCTGGATGAGCGCCGCGAAGATCAGCGGCCCGACGAGCAGCGAGCCGCGGGGCGCATCGAATGCGGCCCAGCCGAGCCGCACGGCCATCGG
>JACDBQ010000193.1 GCA_013694845.1 Acidobacteriota bacterium | reverse complement strand
ATTGAGGTCAACATCGCCGACCTTGAGGCCCAGCAGGTCAGGCGAGACAATGACCAAGGTGCGGCATGACCCCAATCGAAAGGACGGATCGGATGGCAGGCGACAGCGTAACGCCCCCCACAGCAAGCCACCGATGTAGATGGTTGGTCGCGGTGTTCACGATGGTCGCGATTGGTTGTCCATGCTGGTCTGACTCGCACCCTGGAGCGCACGATGCCTAACGAGCCACTCCCCGATCACCTCAAGCCGGAACACCGTCGCGGCATCCTTGAGCGAATGACCGCCAAACGGGTGGTAGAGCACGGGGGCAACCCCGAGGACTCGCGGGCCGCCGCGGCCAGCGTCCGGGGACACTTCTACATCTCCGACGACCCGAAGGCGCCCATCTTGGTTCGAAAGTTGGGCGGGGCCCTCGGAGAGTTTTGCCCCCCAAACTACGAGGACCCCAAGGCGCGATCGCATCGGCACTGTTTCACGCTATGAGCCCCGAGCAGAAGCTGGTGGATACCGAGCGCCGGGAAGCCGACATCGCAGCGCTCATGGAGGAGAAAGCCCGCGGGTCGGGAGGCCGGTTCTAATGTCTGAGGCGTCCGAAGGCCTGACCCTAGAGGTCCGCATCGCGGTTGTGCTCCAGGCGGCAGAGGATCACGGCGGCCCCGGCATGGTCGAGGTCCGGCCCCGGTGGGCGGCCCCAGCGTCGGGCGTACTACCTGTTCCAGTCCAGCAGGTCGAGCCGCAGGCCCAGGGGATCGCCTCGACGTCGCCGCGTTTACCTCTGCCCATCGCCGGCCTACTTATCCGGGCCCGCCGGTTTGCCGCCCCTCTCGCACAATGTGTTCGGAGCCGGTGCGCTACGTGCCGGCAGTTTTTCTCGGCGGTGGCGCGGCCATGGTGAAGCGGAAGGGGTGCCAGGAACCGAACGCCGAGGGCGGGCCGTGCGGTATGGCTCCGCTAATGGACTCGGATTACTGCTTTGCCCACGACCCCCGACGGGCCCGGGAGCGCACCGCGGCGAGGCACAAAGGCGGGAAGAATCGCCGGACGATGCACGGCTCCCCGCCTCCGAAAACACCACCTCGCCTCCGCGATGTCGTCGCGATCCAGCACGAACTCGAGCGGGTGCTATTCGACACCCTGGTGATGGAGAACTCGGCTCAGCGGAGCCGGACAGCAGGGAGCCTCTTGGCGATCGCCCTGGATTGCTTGAAGGTGGGCCAAGTGGAGGAGCGGTTGGTGGCGCTCGAGACGATGGTATTGCAGGGTCCGCGGCGGACCGCGTGACGGTCGAGCGCCGGCTGGTGGCCCTGGAGCAGCGTCTGCGGCACTTCGGAGCGGCTCCGTACAGCGTGGAACAACGCGCACAGAGGATCATGGCGTTGCTGGAGGCGGCGCGCCGACCCGATGCGGACGCGGCGACGGTGACACTGGCGGGGAAGGTCGAGGCGATTTTCGAGCGCGCCCGTGAGCGCCACGAACGGGCGGAGCAGCAGCGTGAACCGTGGCGCACACACAGTGAGGGGGAACCGTGAACGCCGAGAGACGGCTCGATCGCCTGGAGAGAATGCAGCAGCCGGAGGAACCACTCATGCGGTTCATTATCGAGCATCCACCGGAAGGGCTCACTCCGGCGGAAGAAGCAGCCTGGCGCACCCGCCATCGGGCCGAGTCAGAGGCCGCCGGCATTTTCTGGTTCACCCTGGATCTGGGCGCGGCGGCCGTGAGGGTCGGGGACGGTGAAGGATGAGCGTTGACCGGAGGCTAGACGCACTCGAGCGGAGCTTGGGCGGTGGCGATGCCCCTCTGCCGGCCGCCATCGTGCCCTATGGCATCGCGGACGTGCCCGCCGATCCGGCGGAGCGCGACGCGTGGCTTGACGCGCTCCGGCCTCCGGGGCCGGGCGCGGTGTACTGCGTCCCAGACAACGGCCGCGGGCGGCCGCATTATCCACCGGAGGCACACCATGAACTTTGATCGCAGGTTGACCGACCTGGAGACACGTATGGAGGGGCCAGCCCGTCGCGTTGTCGTGGTGGACCGCGGTGAGGGCCCCACCGAGCCGGCAGAACGGGCGGCCTGGATTCAGTCGAAGGTTCCGCCGGGCACTCCCGATGGTGACATTATGGTGATCCGGGTTATCCGTGAGGACCCCCAGCCCGACCGATTCCGCTCACTCCACAAGCCCGAGTCGCAGTGAGAACCACCCCGTGAAAGGGCGACACCGATGACGCCGAGAAAGCGGAAATCTCGTATCTACTGGCGGAGCCAAGGCGGAGCTAGGCGCGCCTGGTTCGACGGCCGGGACTACGCGGAGGTCGGCGGAGGGAGAGAGCCCCTCATCGCCTCAGGCGAGCGGTTCGCGACGACGGATCCGGACGTCGCCACCCAACTTGCAGCCGCGCGCTTGACCGAGCTCGAGACTGCCCGCCGGCGCCGGGCCTTCCACGGCGGCCGAGCGGTGGAGACCCAGCTCGGTGCGTTCGCCCAGCGTCACTTGGTCGCGAAGAAGAAAGGTGGTAAGGTCACGGACGAGTGGCTAGAGCTCGTGGAGCTGGCTCTCGAGCGCGCCGTAGCCTTTTTCGGGGCCGAACGCGAGCTGGACACCCTTCGGGTGAGCGACGTCCGGGGTTGGATCGCCTGGCTGGAGGCGTACACCACCCCACGAGCGAGGCGACTGGGGGCCGGCACCATCCGGCACCATCTGAACGCCCTCTCCAACCTGTACCGTCGCGCCCAAGAGGAGGAAATTGTTATCCCCGGCTACAACCCCGTCGCGGCGCTGATGGAGAAGCCCGCCGGGGAGCGCCGGGAGGCGCGCTGGATCGAGATCCACGATGCGGCGTTGATTCTGGAGGCCGCGAGGCAGCTTCGACCCCTGGGAGGCACCACGCTGGACGCCGAGGCCATGGCCCGGCTCCGAGCGGAATGGGCCGATGGGCGGCACCCGTCGAAGCGGGCGGCGGGAAAGGCGTATGGGGTCTCCGACGTGGTGGTGGGCCGGATCCTCCGCGGCGAGCAGCTCCCTGCCCCACCCACCGACGACGCCGCGCGGGCGCACGTCCTGGTGGCGCTGTTTCTCCTCACTGGGTGCCGGTTCCGGGAAGTGGCCGGGCTCGAGCTCGATGACGTCTCCTTCGATCGCAGGACGATCACCATCCGGCCGAACCGGTGGCGAGCCCTCAAGACGCGTACCTCGCACCGCGTGATCCCGCTCTGGCCGCAGCTGGAGGCGATCCTGCGGGCGTGGGTGTTCGGCTCGCGCCTCACCCGCGGCGGGTCGCTCCTCGTGCCCTCCTGGTCAGTCCAGGGCGAGGAGCGGCGGCTGAGGGACATCCATCGCCTCCTGGATCGGGTAGCGACACGTGCCGGCATCCCCGCGGGAGAGCTCCGGTCGAAGGCATTCCGTCACACCTACTGTGCGGCTCGGCTGCAGACGCTGGACCGCGGAGCCCCGGTGAGCCTCTACACGGTGTCACGGGAACTCGGCCATGGCTCCGAAGAGATGGTCCGCCGGGTCTACTCGCACTTGGGCGAGGTCCGCCACCGATCGGACGTCGTGGAGTACCGTCTGGAACAGCAC
>JACDBQ010000190.1 GCA_013694845.1 Acidobacteriota bacterium | reverse complement strand
GCAGCCGATCAGCGCCGCGGATGCGCCGGCGCCCGTCGACCCGGCCGTCACGCCGGAGGCGGGCACGGCGCCCCCACCGGCGGTCACCGAAACACCCTTGAGTTACGACGAGCGGCTCCGAAAGGCCGATCCACAGCCGGAGAAACTGAAGCCGCAGACCGAGCCGCAGGAGCCGCCGAAAGCCGCGCCCCCCGCTGCCGCGGCTCCGCCGGCTGCTCAAGCCGCGGCGGCCACGCCCGATGTACCGACCTCCGGGCGGGCTGGCATCTGGTTTCTGCAGGTCACCGCCTTGAAGAACAAGCCGGCTGCCGCCGACACGGTGCGCAAATTGATCGCCAAGGGCTACCCGGCTTATCTCGAGAATCCCCGCGCCGGCACACCGGCGATGTACCGCGTCCGCGTCGGTCGTTATCGCACTCGTGAGGAAGCCGAGGCCGCGGCGCGCCGCCTGCAAAAGGAAGAGCGATTCACATCGGATATCAGGCGCTAGCCCTCCTCGCCGGGGCTCTGCTGGCGCTGAGCTTCCCCAAGCATGGGCATCCGGCGTTCGGCTGGCTCGCCCTCACCCCGCTCATCATTGCCGCCTGGCATGCCGCCTCGCTTCGGCGGGCGTTCTTCCTCGGCCTTCTCACGGGCGTCGTCTACTTCTGGGGCACCCTCTACTGGCTGATCGAGACGATGACGACGTTCGGTGGGCTGTCGACCGCCACCGCGGTGCTCGCCGCCTTTCTGCTGGTCGCCTACCTGTCGCTGTTCCCGGCCTTGTTCGCCGTCCTTCTTGCGCGCAGCCGTCTGGCGTTCGGTCCGTCGGCACTGGCCTTGGCGGCGCCTCTCTGGGTCGCAACCGAGCTTGGCCGTCAGTACATCTGGGACGGTTTTCCCTGGGCTCTCCTCGGTTACAGCCAGGTGACGGTCCTGCCGGTTGCACAGGTGGCGAGTGTCGTCGGCGTGTATGGCCTGTCGGCGCTCCTGGCGTTCGCGGCGGCGGCACTCGCGGCGCCCGTGGTTCTCGGCGGCCGCGCGAGGTTCGTGTACCCGGCCGTCGCGATCCTGACGGTGGGTGGCTGCGCGACCTGGGGGCACTTTCGCATCGAGGCCTCGCCGCTGCTTCGCGCCGGCGATCCGGTTCGCGTCGCGGTGATCCAGGGCAACATCGAGCAGGACGACAAGTGGAATCCGGCATTGCGGGACGCGATCAGCGCAAAGTACCTCGCCATGACGCGGCGGGCGCTCGACGCCGGGGCGACCTTCATCATGTGGCCCGAGTCGTCCACTCCGTTCTACTTCGAACGAGACCTGGTCCGCGGCGGTGAGATCCGCCGGCTCGCGACCGAGACGGGCGCCACGCTGCTGATCGGGAGCGACCAGATCGAGCCTCTGCAGGCGACAACACCCGGGCAGAAGCCGGCGGCGCGCTACTACAACGCCGCGTTTCTCGTGAAGCCCGACGGCCAGGTCGGCGCGGTCTATCGCAAGATGCACCTCGTGCCGTTCGGCGAATACGTGCCGCTTGCGAACCTGCTGTTCTTCGTCGGCCCGATCGTCGAAGCCGTGTCGGCGTTCACGCCCGGCGTGGACCCCGTCCTCCTGCCGATCGGCGGGCATTTCGCGAGCACTGCGATCTGCTATGAGGTGATCTTTCCAAGTCTGATCCGCCGCTTCGTGCAGGACGGCAGCGAGCTGCTGACGACGATCACCAACGATGCGTGGTACGGTCGCTCATCGGCCGCCTATCAGCACTGGGACCAGGCGTCCATGCGCGCCATCGAGCAGGGGCGCTACCTGGCGCGCGCGGCGAATACAGGCATCAGCGGGTTCGTGGATCCCTACGGCCGGGTCATCGAAAAGACCGATCTGTTTCACGAAGCCATCGTGGTCGGGGACCTGCGCTTCATCAAATCGCGCACGCTCTACAGCCGGACCGGCGATCTCGTGGCCTGGTTGTCGCTGGCGCTTTCGGGTGCCGCCGTGGTGGCCTCCGCCCGCATTCGATAGAATCAGCACTCAGCATTACTTCAGCATTCGACATTCAGCATTCCAGAGATGGCCCTTCAACTCGACGAGCAGCTTCGCAGGTATGAGGATCTCGCGCGACGCGCGACCGACCTGCGGAGCTATCTTTGACGCAGCCCGCCCCGCAACCGAACTGGCGACAATCGAAGAACGGGTAGCCGATCCGGACTTCTGGAAGGATCAGGAGTCGGCGCAGAAGCTGCTTCAGCGACGTCGGCGGCTCGAAGAGGATCGTGACCTCGCCGCGTCGCTCCAGGCGCGGGTGGATGACCTGGCCGTCCTGGCGGAATGGGCCCAGTCGGGCGAACCCGTTCTGGATGATCTGGCGCGCTCCCTCGACGAGCTGGTCACGCAGGTCGATGCCGGCGAGACGAAAAAGATGCTGGGAGGGGAGCACGACCGCAAGAACGCGATCGTGACGATCCACCCGGGCGCCGGCGGAACCGAGTCGCAGGATTGGGCGGAGATGCTCCTCCGCATGTACGTCCGATGGACGGAGCGCCGCGCCTTCAAGCGCGAGATGATGGACTATCAGCCGGGCGACGAGGCCGGGATCAAGGGAGCGACTTTCACCGTCATCGGTGATTACGCCTACGGCATGCTGCTCGCCGAAGCCGGCGTCCACAGGCTGGTCCGCATCTCGCCGTTCGACCAGGCGGCGCGGCGTCATACATCCTTCGCGTCCGTGTACGTCTGGCCCGAACTGCCGGAGGATGTCGATGTCGAGATCGACGAGAAGGACCTTCGGGTGGACACCTATCGCTCGAGCGGCGCCGGCGGGCAGCACGTCAACGTGACCGACTCCGCCATCCGCATCACGCACATTCCGTCGGGGATCGTCGTGTCCTGCCAGAACGAACGCTCCCAGCACAAGAACCGCGCCCAGGCCATGAAGGTCCTGAGGTCCCGGCTGTTCGACCTGAAGCTGAAGGAACAGCAGGCCAGGCTGGAACAACTCGGCGGCGAGAAGAAAGAGATCGCCTTCGGCAGTCAGATCCGCAGCTACGTGTTGCACCCGTATCAGCTGATCAAGGATCACCGGACGAAAGAAGAAGTCGGGGACGTCAATCGCGTACTCGACGGAGACATCGACGGCTTCATCAAGACCTACCTGATGCGGAAGTCGTCGGGGTCGCTCCTGCCGCCCGTCGATGAAGATTAGTGTTCGATTGCGGACTGCGGATTGGAGATTGCTGATCGACGGAATGTCGATTGCGGATTGTGGATCAGGGATTGAGGATTAAGGATTGAGGATTAGGGATTAGGGATTCCGCGGCTACTGCTTGATCGACCCCGGCTGCGTGCCGGCGATGAAGGCCTCGGAGATCGCGCCTGCGGTGCCCTCGGTAGCGGTCCCTCCCGTGCTCTTGTCGACCGACATGAACACAATGTTGCCGGGCGGCTGGAATTTAGGCGCGTCCTTGCGATCGCCGATCCAGGCTTTCATGACGTCGATCCAGATGGGGAGGGCGGCTTCCGAGCCGGTCATGTTGCGGCCGATCGGCTTCTTCTGATCGAGGCCGATCCAGACCCCGACGGTGATGTCCGGGTCGAAGCCGATGAACCAGGCGTCGGTGTAGTCGTCGGTCGTGCCTGTTTTCCCTCCCACGGGCCAGTTGAGAGCCGCCGCCTTGGTCGCGGTGCCGCGCTGCACGACGCCGCGCAGCAGGTTCGTGATCACATACGCCGTATCCGCGCGGATCGCGTCCTTCGGCTCAGGCCGGTTCTCTTCCAGAACGTTCCCCGACCGGTCTGTCACTTTCTGGACGAAGTACGGCTTCATGCGCACGCCCTGGTTGGGGAAGACGGAGTACGCGCTCGTCATTTCCATCAGCGTGGCTTCGGCAGCGCCGAGCGCGACCGCAAGGTAGGGTGGGATCGGTGACTCGAGCCCAAGGCGCCGGGCGAACATGATCACCTGCTTCGGGCCGAGCTCGTCCATCAGCCGGACCGCCGGGACGTTCCTGGACTGCTCGAGCGCGCGGCGAACGGTGATCGCGCCTTCGAACTGACGATCGTAGTTCATCGGGGAGTAGGGCGGCTGTCCGGGACCCGCTGGAAAACTGACAGGCGCATCCACGACGATCGAGGCTGGCGTATAGCCTCGATCGATGGCCGCGGTAAAGACGATCGGCTTGAAGGCTGACCCGACCTGACGGAGCGCTTGCGTGGCCCGATTGAACTTGCTGCGCTCGAAACTGTAGCCGCCGGTCATCGCCCGGACCTGGCCGGTACGGTTGTCTATCGCCAGGATCGCTCCCTGGACGACGGGCGTCTGCTCGATCGTGCCGAGGCCGGTCCGGGCACTTTCGTCGAGACTCGTGAGCCGCGCCTCGATCAGGTCGCCGCGCTTCACGAGCTGTGCGGCGGTCTGACGGGTCCAGGCGAAGCCCTTGCGATCGATCGTCACGAGCAGGTCGCCCGCCCGGGCCTGGATGGCTGCCGTATCGACGGTCATGACCACCGCCGGAATCACCTGGCCGATCCGCATTGGGCGGTCCCACCGTGCGTGCCGGAACGACTCAATCTTCTGCCCGTCGGTGATGACGTTGCGGACCGGCTTACGCCATCCACGCATCTTGTCGATGCGCCGCAGGCCCTCATCGAGCGCGTGATTGACCGCCTCTTGCAGCTTGAGGTTGAGACCCGTCTGGACGGTGAGGCCGTTCTCATACAGCTGCTTCGCGCCGTAACGCTGTTCGAGCTCCTTGCGAACGTCCTCGAGAAAGTAGGGCGCCACGGACTGATGCCCGGACGGCTCGCCGCGGGTGACGATCGGCTTCTTCCGCGCCTCCTCGGCCTGCTCGTGCGTGATGTAGCCGACCTCCGCCATGCGCCCGAGCGTGTAGTTCCGCCGCCGGAGCGCGGCATCCATATTCACGTAGGGGCTCTGCCGCACGTTGCTTTGCAGGATGCCGGCGATCATCGCGGCTTCTTCGAGCGCGAGGTCTTTCGCGGACCTGGCGAAGTACAAACGCGAGGCGGCCTCGACGCCATACACGCCGTGGCCGAAGTACATCTGGTTGCAGTAGAGGGTGAAGATCTCGCGTTTCGTGTAGCGCTTTTCGATCTGCATCGCGAGGATGGCTTCGCGGATCTTGCGCTCCCACGTCTTCTCGTCGGTGAGAAACAGCTTGCGGGCCAGCTGCTGCGTCAGCGTGCTGGCCCCACCGGCTTTGCGCCTCTCGGCGATGTCTTTCACGAGCGTGACCGCGATCCGCGGGACGCTCAGCCCAACGTGTTTTTCGAACTCGTCGTCTTCCGCCGCCAGGATCGCCTGTCTGAGTAGAGGGGAGATCGCTTCGTATGGGATGACCTCGCGTCGCTGGATGGCGAACTCGCCGATGATCTCCCCCTGCTTGCCCTGGACCCGTGTGATGGTGCTGGGCGCGTAGTCGTCCAGCTCAGAGATCTTGGGCATGTCGGCCGAGTAGGCGAACAACACCCCGGTCGCCACGCCCAGACCCGCGGCAATCACGAACAGGATGACGAGCCCGGCGCTGCGGGCGATTTTGACGACAACTCTGGCCATTCGCTTCGGGTGCTGCTAGGGACACCAGGTCAGCGTCCGCCGCCTCGCGCCCCGGAGGGGCGGGGCCGTGCGCCGGCGGGCGGTGACGAGGACCGGCCACCAGATTCGCGCGGCGCGGACGGCTGGGCCGCGGACGGAGACGGCGGCGCCCGTCGTTCGTATGACCCCGAAGGCGGCCGATCGGGTCCGCGTCGGTCCACCTGTGGAGTGGAACGCTCATCACCGGCGCGCCGATCGGGTTCGGCCCTCGGCACGGCCCGTTGGCGAGGCTGCTCGGGCGCCGGCCGCGCACCGCCGGGTTGGGAACGCTCCTGCGGTGCTTCGGCTGGCCGGCGGAACTCCGGTACTCGCTCCACACGGTCCGGTCCGGATCCGAGTGGCTCGCCCGAACGCCTGTCGATCACGCCTGCCTGACCTGCTCGTGGTTCCGGCCGGTCGGCTGCGCGTTCGGATCGGGGCGGTGTACCGCGATAGACCTCGTAGCGAGCTCCGTTCGGATACGTGCGGGCTTCGGGCTGCTGTGCCTGTGCGCGAGGAGCGTCAGCGCGCTGCGTGTCGCGGCGACCTCCGTCACCCGCGTCGCGCGCCGCTGAGGTGTCGGGTGCGCGACCGAGACCCGGCTCGGCGGCTCGCTCGGATCTGACCGCCGGACGTGTCGGCACTGCCCGCTCGCGCGCGACATTCCCTGGCGAGACCGACTCGCGCGAAGCCGGCGCGGCATCCGGTACACGGATGCGCGCGCCATCGGTGCGGATGCGGCCCTGGTCGGCAGGGAGGTTGGAGTACAGGGGCGCAATACCACGACGCGAGGGCCCGGTTCCGGCGACCCGAATCGGCGCCGCGCCCCGTGGAATCGCGTAGCCGGTGATCTCGGGTCCGCGGTCCCGATAGGCGAAGGCTGATCGGGTGCGCTGATCGATGTAGCCCGCGCTAATGACGTTGCGGTGGACGTAGCCGTAGCCGAACTGGCGCTGGGGGATCACGGTCCACGCTCGCCAGGGGTCGTGCCGTCCGCCGATGTTGATGTTGAGATCGAAGAGCGGGCGATTGTTCCAGCCGAGGGGGCACCAGCTGACGTAGCCGGGGGCAGACGCCCATGACACCCACGCCGACCCCCAGGTGCGCCCGGGCATCCAAAACCAGGCGCCCGCGGTCGAGTATCCCCAGCGGCCGTAGTGGTGCGTCGGCCAGCCCCACGGATCGTGCGCGATCCACGTCCATCCATACGGCCGAAGGCTGACCCACCGGCCCCGGTAGTACGGCCGCCAATCGCCCGCCACGCGCGGATACCAGACGCGGCCATACGTCGGTTCGTCACGCCAGTACCCCTCGCGCTCGAAGGTCGCCGCATAAGGACGCACTTCGTCGGGCAGATACTCGGCCGACGCGCTCAGGCGGTCATCCCGTCGCATCTCCGACCACCGGTCGAAGGCGTCGATCGCCGCGGAATTCGCGACGTAGGCATACGTAGGGGCCGCACCCCCGCGCGCAAAAGCGCGCTCACCCGCGCGAAGCGGTGTCTGGCCGGCATCGTTGGCCAACTGCGCGCGACCGCGGATCACGGCGAGCTCCAGCTCGCTGCCGCCCGGGCCGTTCATCAGGGCGACGCGATAGTCGCCAGGTTCGACGATCTGCGCCCAGCCGTGCGGCCCGTCGATGCGATAGCCGATCGATCGTGCCGGCCCCGGGATCGACAGCCGGAGGCGCCCTTCGAGCAACCGCACCAGTTCGTCGGATTGCAAATCGATGGCGGAGTTGTGATCGAGGTGAAGTGTGCTGCCGTCGGCGAAAAGTATTTCGACGCGACCACCGCGCGTCCTGACGCGGTCGCCCGCCAGCAGCGGCATGCTCCCGGGCGCATCGTCAATACGTCCATCGCGCTCGAGGATGGCGACGCCGTCGACGACGGAGATGTGCGCAGGGGCCTGCGCATCCAGTGGCGGTGCCTCCTGAGCGCGCGCCGTGCCGGCCCGCGCAATCGTGGACAGACCGATGACGATGACGAAAAGCGCCCTGCAGTGACCGAGGCGACGAACCATGGTGGACCTCTAAAGGGGAGCGGGCAAGTTCCCCAATGCAGCGGCGTACCGCTGAGACAGGCTGGCGAGGTCAGTATAGCGCACTAGCGTTCCTTCAGGGCCGTGACACGTGTGTTAGGCCGTGTTGGACCGTGTTGAACCGTGGACCGGTCTGACCGTGGACCGTGTTCAGCGTGCCGGAGTCTGCGAGGGCGGTTGAACTGTCGGGAGTTGATCGGCAGATATTGACAGTCAGTGGCTCATATTTTATACTGTGGTCGTCATAAAGCTTCGCCGCCGGCAGATTGCGGCACTGAGGGAAACAACAGAATGAGCAAGATCATCGGTATCGACCTGGGCACGACAAATTCAGTGGTCGCGGTCATGGAGGGCGGCGAGCCGGTCGTGATTACCAATCCGGAAGGCAGTCGGATCACGCCCTCGGTGGCGGGCTTCACCAAATCCGGAGAGCGCCTGATCGGGCAGGTCGCCAAACGCCAGGCGGTGACCAATCCCGAGAACACCATCTTCTCGATCAAGCGGTTCATGGGCCGCAAGTTCGACGAAGTCTCCGAAGAGATGAAGATGGTGCCGTACTCGGTTGAGCGGGCGTCGAACGGCGATGTGCGCATCAATGCCAGCGGCAAGCCGTACCCGCCCCCGGAGATCTCCGCGATGATCCTGCAGAAGTTGAAGCAGGCCGCCGAGGAGTATCTCGGCCAGTCGGTCACGAAGGCCGTGATCACGGTGCCCGCCTACTTCAACGACGCGCAGCGCCAGGCGACCAAAGACGCCGGACAGATCGCCGGCCTCGAAGTGATGCGGATCGTGAACGAACCGACCGCGGCCGCGCTCGCCTACGGGCTCGACAAGAAGAAGGACGAGACGATCGCCGTCTACGACTTCGGCGGCGGCACGTTCGATATCTCGATCCTCGAAGTTGGCGAAGGCGTCGTCGAGGTCAAGGCCACCAACGGCGACACGCACCTCGGGGGGGACAACCTCGACCAGCGCATCATCGACTGGATCATCGATGAATTCCGTAAGGAAGAAGGGATCGATCTCGGCAAGGATCGGATGGCGCTGCAGCGGCTGCGCGAAGCAGCGGAGAAGGCCAAGATGGAGCTCTCGAGCGTGATGGAAACGGAGATCAATCTCCCGTTCATTACCGCGGACGCGACCGGTCCGAAGCACATGGTCAAGAAGCTCACCCGAGCGAAGTTCGAGCAGCTCGTCGACGAGCTCCTGCAGCGCACCGTCGGCCCGACGCGGCAGGCCCTCGCGGACGCCGGCGTGGATCCGACGAAGATCGACGAGGTCGTCCTGGTCGGTGGCTCGACCCGTATTCCGAAGGTGCAGCAGATCGTCAAGGAGCTGTTCGGCAAGGAACCGCACAAAGGAGTCAACCCTGACGAGGTCGTCGCGATTGGCGCCGCGATCCAGGCGGGCGTGCTCGCCGGCGAGGTCAAGGACCTCCTGTTGCTCGACGTGACCCCGCTGTCTCTGGGTATCGAAACGCTGGGCGGAGTGATGACGACGCTGATTCAGCGGAACACGACGATCCCGACGCGGAAGAGCGAGACCTTTTCGACCGCGGCCGACAACCAGACGAGCGTCGAGGTGCACGTGCTGCAGGGCGAGCGACCGATGGCGCGCGACAATCGTCCGCTTGGCAAGTTCCACCTGTCAGGCCTGCCGCCGGCCCCGCGCGGCGTGCCGCAGATCGAGGTCACCTTCGACATCGACGCCAACGGCATCGTCAACGTGTCGGCCAAGGACATGGCCACGCAAAAAGAGCAGAAGATCACGATCACCGCCTCGAGCGGGCTCTCGAAGGACGAGGTCGACAAGATGATGCGCGAAGCCGAGTCGCACGCCGACGAGGACCGTCAGCGCAAGGAAGAGATCGAGACGCGGAATCAGGCGGACCAGGCGGTCTACGCCGCCGAACGGATGATCAAGGATGCCGGTGAAACGCTGGCGGCCACGGATCGTCAACCAGTCGAGTCCGCGATCGAGGAGCTCAAGAAGGCGGTCGAGAAGAACGACCTGGCCGAGATGAAGCGCGGGATGGAATCGTTGAACACGGCGCAGCACAAGGTCGCGGAAGCGATGTATAAGGCGGCGCAAGCCTCGGGCGCCGGCGCCCCGGGAGCCGGCGGTCAGACCCCGGGTGGGGAACCGGGTCCCGCCTCCGCCAACGCCGACACCGGCGACGTGATCGACGCGGAAGTGGTCGAGGAGGAGAAGAAGTAACTCGGCGTCAATTGCGGGTTGCGGATTTGGGATTGCTGATCGACGGATCGTTGAATGTTGAGTGGGTGTACCAATCAGCCATCCGAATCAGCAATCCGTCGAGCCGCAACCCGCAGTCCCCAACCCGCAATGGACTACTACACCCTTCTCGGCCTCGCGCCCGGAGCAAACGCTTCGGATGTAAAGCGGGCGTACCGCCGACTGTCGCGGAGGTATCACCCGGGTATCAACCCCGGCGACCAGGCGGCTGAAACCATGTTCCGGCATATCAGCGAGGCGTATCACACGCTGGTCGATGCGGAACGGCGCCGTCAATACGACTCGACGGGCGCGGGACCGGGCGGTCCGCCGGTCGGTCGCGTGGACCAGGTCTTCGAGTTCAGCGGGTTCGACTTCTCCGTCGCTGCGCACGGACCCCAGGCGGCGACCTTCAGCGAGCTGTTCGCCGAAGCGTTGCACCCGGTCACTCCTAGACACGGAACCACACCCCAGGATGGCGCGGCCATCCACGCCTCGTTCTCGCTGGCGTTCGAAGAGGCGATGCGCGGCGTTGAGCGTCAGATCCTGGTGACGCGACAGGTGGTCTGCGGCACGTGCCGCGGCGGCGGCCAGGTGCCCGCGGCCGACGCGCCGTGCGCGCAGTGCCGTGGCGCGGGCACGATC
>JACDBQ010000186.1 GCA_013694845.1 Acidobacteriota bacterium | reverse complement strand
CCGCCGCTCTCGTGCCGTATCACGCGAGCCAGATGTACTCGAGGAACATCGTCACCTTCCTGCTGCACCTGCTCGGCAAAGAAGGGGCAACGCAATCGTCCGTGCCGATCGACCCGGCCGACGAGATCACGCGCGAGACATTGCTCACCCGCGAGGGAGCGGTCGTGCATCCGCGCGTGAAAGAGCTGCTCACGACGGCTCGTTGACGACAACCGGGGGTTGCGCATCCTCTCGCAGATCATGCAGGCGATGACGGCAAGCAAGCGATCGTGGACTTGATCGCTGCGATCAAGGCAGCCTAGACCCGACCCATGTGGTTACTGAAAACATCGGAGGGGGCGGAGGCGGCCCTGACCTTCCGGCTGCTGCCGGGCAACGTCAAGACCGTCGGGCGTGCGCCGCGCGCCGACTTCATCGTGGATGCGGCGCTGGTCTCACGGCTCCACTGCCGCCTGGCCGCCGGCGCAGAAGAGATCGAGCTCGTCGACCTTGGCAGCACTAACGGCACATTCGTCAACGGGCAGCGCGTGGACGGTCGCGCATCCGTGAAGCCGGGTGACACCATCGGCATCGGCCGCGTGGACCTGCTGGTCAGCGAAGGAATGGATTCGACCGGCGCTCCCGACCGATCGTCGTGACCGCGCCGTGACCTGAGTAGACCGGCGAGTCATCCGGGAACCGGAAGAGCACCTCGCGGATCGATCGCAGCAGTGTCTCCAGGTCGCCGCCCGGAAGGTCGGTTCTGCCGATCGAACCCTCGAACAGCGTGTCGCCTACGATCAGGGTGCGGAGCTCGGTCGGCGCATCGGTTCGCGAATCGCCGTTGACGGCCAGGCACACGCCGCCAGGACAGTGGCCCGGCGTGTGGAAGACGGTTATCTCGTACCGTCCGAATCGCAGCGGATGGCCTTCTTCGTAGAAGTGGTCCACCGGGGGTTGCGGCTCGACTTTGAGACCGAACATCAATCCCTGCTGCACGACCGCCTCGTACAGGACATTGTCCGCCTTGTGGAGCCACACCGGCGCCTCGAGCGCCCGGGTCGCAGCCGCGACGCCGGTGACGTGATCCAGGTGGGCATGGGTGAGCAGAATGGCGCCTATTTCGAGGGAATGCTGGTCGACGGCGGCCAGCAGCAGGTCCACGTCATCGCCCGGGTCGATCAGCACACCTTCCCGGGTGGTTTCGCAGCCCAGCACGAAACCGTTCTTCATGAACGGCGGAACAGCACGGATTTCGAGAATCATGAGCCTCCTGAAGGCCCATTT
Organism: Acidobacteriota bacterium; assembly: GCA_013694845.1. GTDB lineage: Bacteria > Acidobacteriota > Vicinamibacteria > Vicinamibacterales > 2-12-FULL-66-21 > JACDCA01. The sequence continues at coordinate 2,030 of JACDBQ010000186.1, read as the reverse complement.
TCGCATTTCGGTATGAGATGCCAACCAGCAATTACCGCGAAGCGAAACGAGTCCATACCAGCGTCCTGGCGGCGGCTGAAAAGCGCGCACTCGTCTGGATGGCCCGGCGGCTCCCGGCACGGCTCAATTCCGATCACCTGACCGCACTCGCGGGCGTCGCGATGGCAGTGGCCGGAATCTGCTACTGGATCGGACCAGGATCTCGAGCCGCGATGCTCGGCGCGATCGGGATGCTCGCGCTCAACTGGTTCGGGGACAGTCTCGACGGTACGCTGGCGCGGGTTCGCCATCACGAACGGCCGCGCTATGGCTTCTATGTCGATCACGTGCTGGACGTCGTCGGCATCCTTTTTCTTCTTGCCGGCTTCGCGCTTGGCGGCTTCATGACTCCCGTCATCGCCGCGGGGTTCCTGATCGCCTATTACCTGCTCATGGTAGAGATCGCACTTGCGACCCACGCCGTCGGTACGTTCCGCATCTCGTTCTGGAAGTTCGGGCCGACCGAACTGCGCATCGTTCTGGCGGTCGGCACCCTGCAGCTGCTCCGGTCACCCTTTGTCACGATCGCCGGCGAACGGATGCTGCTGTTCGACGTCGGTGGAGTGGTTGCCATCGCGGCCCTGCTGGTGACTTTCGTTGCTTCTGCGGTCAAGAACGGTCGGCTCCTTTACCGGCTCGAGCCGCTGCCGGTTGAGCGGACGGCCTCGGGACCGCTGAAGGCATTAGAATCGAGAGCATGGTCCTCGTAGCAGTTGATGACATGCTCTTTTCCTCGAAGATCCGCGCCACGGCCAAGCAGGTTGGCGTCGATCTGAAGTTCGCGCGGACCCCGGCCGACATCGTGTCTCAGGCGCGCGAGCTCAAACCGTCCCTGGTGATCTTCGATATCAATTGCGCGAAGGCAGACCCGATCGGCACGGTTGCGTTGCTGAAGGCAGATCCGGAGCTGAGCGGCATTCCCACCGCCGGGTTCGTCTCGCACGTCGACACGACGCTGATCATGGCGGCTCGAGACGCCGGGATGGACGAGGTCATGGCGCGCAGCGCCTTTGCGGCGAATCTGCCGCAGATTCTGACCGCACGTGAGCCGCGCCCCTGACGTGACGTTGCAAGAGATCCGCGTCGCAGCGGCGAGGATCCGGGGGCGGGTGATCCGGACGCCCTTGCGCCACTCCCCCTGGTTATCGAAAGCCTCAGGGGGCGACGTCTACCTCAAGATCGAGACGGTTCAGCCGACACATTCCTACAAGATCCGCGGCGCCACGAACGCGGTCCTCAAGCTGGCGGAAGGGACGGACGCGACCTCCCTGGTCACCGCGTCGGCCGGCAATCACGGCCGAGCGCTGGCGCATGCCGCTGCGGCGGCAGGCATGCGGCTGACTGTGTACCTGCCGGAGACGGCGCCACGGACCAAGATCGACGCGATCCGGGAGCTGGGGGGCGAGTTACGGCCGTGCAGCGACTATGACGAGGCGGAGTGCCGCGCGAAGGATCACGCCGCCCGCGGCATCGGTGTGTTCATCTCCCCTTACGCGCATCCTGACGTGATCGCCGGAGCCGGAACCGTCGGTCTCGAGATCCTGGAGGAGCTGGACGACGTCGAGGCGGTGATTGCGTCTATTGGCGGGGGCGGGTTGATCAGCGGCATCGCGATCGCGACGGATGGGCGGGTTGAGACCGCGGGAGTGGAAGTGGAGGCGTCCACGCCGTTCACCACGAGTCTGAAGGCCGGGCGGATCACGGAAATTGCGGTCGGACCCACCCTGGCGGACGGTCTGAGCGGCAATCTCGATCCAGAGAGTCCGACGTTCGATATCGTCCGCACACGGGTGACGCGGATCAGCGTTGTGTCGGAGGACGATCTCACCGACGCCATCCGCGGAGTCGCCGAGCACGAACGCCTGATCATCGAGGGGGCCGCCGCCGCGGCCGTCGCCGCCGTCGCAACCGGTAAGCTCGATATTCGAGGCCAGCGCGCCGCCATCGTCCTTTCAGGCGCGAATATCGACCTCGACCGTTGGGGTCAGATC
>JACDBQ010000185.1 GCA_013694845.1 Acidobacteriota bacterium | reverse complement strand
CCCACGCCCCCTCAGTCGCCCCGCATGGCTTCGATCGGGCTCACCGACGCCGCCCGGCGCGCCGGCAGGTAAGAGGCGATGAGGCCGACGATAAAGAGGACGACCGACATCCCGCCAAACGTCACCGGATCCAGCGGACGAGTCTCGTAGAGCAGGCCGCCGAGGAATCGCGTCAGGCCCCACGCGCCGAGCGCGCCCACGACCAGCCCGATCCCGGTGATCGCGGCGGCGTTCGCGACGATCCCTCGCTTCACGCGAGAGGGCTGCGCCCCGAGCGCCATGCGCACGCCAATCTCACGGGTTCGCAGACTGACCGCGTAGGACTGGACGCCATACAGTCCGACGGCGCCGAGCACCAGCGCAATGACTGCCGCAATCCCGAGTGTCAGCATCGTGAAGGTGAACTGCATCACCGATTCTTCGACGACCTCGTTCATCGTCCGCATCGACGCGACGGGCAGATCGGGGTTCAGCCTCCAGACGGCCTGCCTCGCTGCGTCGGCCTGCGCTTCTGCCCCCGGACCCCGCAGGACGAAGCTGAAACCCCGTGGGGCGCTGTCGTCCCTGACGTTCAACGGGTGATAGATGAGCGGACGCGCCGCCTGGCGCAGACCTTCGTGCCGGACATCTGCCACCACCCCCTTGACGCGAACCAGGCAGCCTCGGTGCGTGCGCCGCGGAAACGCTTGCCGATCGCGTCCTTCCCTGGCCAGAACTTCGCGGCCGCCGCCGCGTTCACGAGAACCGAGCGCACGTCGTCGCGCAGATCGACGGAGTCGAATTCGGACCCGCGGAGCAGCGGGATCCGGAGCGCCTTGAAGTATCCCGGCGTGACCGTCGAGTAGTGGACGAGAGGCGGGAGCCGGCCGGCGTCGATTGGCTGCCCCTCGAACTCGAACGCCGTGCCCGATGTGCCCGCCGCCACTGGCAATTCCGTCGTCGCTCCCGCAGCCTCGATGCCCGGCAACTCGGACAAGCGGTCCACGAGATCCTGCGCGAAGCGCACTACCTCGGCAGGCTTCGGAAATGCAGGCTGCGGGACGACCACTCGGAATGTCAACACGTGGTCAGGCACAAACCCCTGGTCCGCATTCATCAGGCGCGCGAAGCTGCGCGCGAGCAGACCGGACCCGACCAGGAGCACGAGCGCCATCGCGGTTTGCCCGATGACGAGGAGCTGACGGCCGCGTTGCCGCGTCGGATGATCCGTGGCGCTGCGTCCGCCGTGCTTCAACATGGTCAGCATGTGCGGACGCGTGTAGCGGATCGCCGGCACGAGGCCAAAGATCAGCGCCGAGAAGATGGCGATGCCAGCCGCGAAGACCAAGACGATCCCGCTGATGCGAACTTCCTCGAGCCGGGGAATCGTTCCGGGTGCGAGTTGCAGCAGGAGCGGCAGCGCAAGCCAGGAGAACAGCACGCCGAGAGCGGTTCCGATCGCCGCGAGAACAACGGCCTCGGTCATGAGCTTGCGGACGAGTCCGCCGCGGCTAGCGCCGAGCGCGGTGCGAACCGCGATCTCGCGCTGGCGCGACTCCGCTCGAATGAGGCAGAGGTTCGCCACGTTGCCGCAGGCCACGAGAAGCACCATTCCCACGGTGCCGAGCAGGATCCACAGCGGCTCACGCACGCCGCCGATGATGTCTTCCTTCATCGAGCTCACCATCGGGCGGTAGCGACCGTCCCTCAGGAACGCGCGGTAGTTGTCGCTCTGGATGTATTCGCTCATCGCCCGCTGTACGAGCGGTTCGAGGTGTGTGGCGGCCTGATCGGCCCGGACCTCCGGCTTCAGCCGGCCGATTCCCCTCCACGAGAAGGTGGCCGTCGGCGGGTTGGCCGTATTGAACCTTGCGGGCAGCCAGACGTCGGGGGTGTTCGGGCGGTCCATGGAGGCGGGCGCGATCCCGACGACCTGTGCCGGCTGACCGTCGATGCGGATCGTGCGTCCGACCAGCGAAGCATCCGCCCCATATCTCCGCGTCCACAGGCGGTGACTCACGATCGCGACCCGGGCGCTTTCGGGCTTGTCTTCGTCCTCGGTGTACGACCGTCCACGAGAGAATCCGACACCCAGGGTGGAGAAGTACGTGTGCGTGGTGAGGGCAGCGTCCACGACTTCGGGGGATCCGGACTCGGTGAGGTTGACACGGGAGCCCTGGTAGAGCGCCAAGTTTTCGAAGACGGTGTTGTGTTTCCGGTAGAACAGCAAAAGATCAGGCGACACCGGGAAGCGGTCGTACCCGACACCGGGCGCCGTGCTCCAGAGGTTCACCAGTCGATCTGGCTGCGGGTACGGCAGCGGGGTGAGCAGAACGCCATTGACGACACTGAAGATGGCGGTGACCGCGCCGATGCCCAGCGCCAGCGTGAGGGATGCGACGATGAGGAAGCGCTGCTGCGTGCGTAGGCTGCGGATCCCTTCACGAAGGTCGCTAACGAGTGTTCGCATGAGTCACTCTCCGCGGCGGTGGGACAGGCGCGGCACAAACGCGGCGCTTGCAGCTTTTAGACGGGCCCCCCCGGTATTGGTTGTGTGGGGGGGTGGGGTCAGATC
>JACDBQ010000183.1 GCA_013694845.1 Acidobacteriota bacterium | reverse complement strand
GATCTGACCCCAGACGAAGGGAAAGCCTGTCAACGCGCGAGCACGAGTGCTGCCACGACAATCGCCACCAGGACCGCGATCGACCACCACGTAACGCTCGCCACCTTGTTCATCCTTCGTCCTCCTGCCGGGCTTCGGTTGCAACTCGCCAGCCGGGTAAGGGGCTCGGGAGCGGGGAGAGATGGGGACGTCTAAGTGAGGATCATGGCCGCGACCAGCCAGAGCGCTACGGCCACGACGGAAGCCAGGGTGAGATCTTTCCACAGTGGGGGATTCTGGTCTGTCTCGACCGTATCGAGGTCGAGCGGGCGCAGCCGGGGATCGATCCGCCAGCTTTCGATCGTCCAGTCGTCATAGTGCCTGCTTCGCAACGCCTGCCTCCTTGGGAAAGACCGTTCACCGGTCGCAAGCTCCCTGCCATCGGGCCAACCTGCGGAAACGTTGGGAATCTCTCAAGTCCCCGTTCCGATGTGTCTTCGACACGCCAGGAGTTCCAACGCCAGGGCGTCGGGAAAGCATGCACGGACAGCCGGCCGCTTGTGGCGTAGACTGCTCGAGCCAGCCTGCCGTCGGTCGGATCTGAGAGGTCGTTGATGTCGATTCGTGTCGCCCTTGTATCGGCGGCGGTGACCGCCATTTCAGCGGCGCTGGCTGCCCAGACGCCGGCGCCGCAGAAGACGGCGGATCCACAGCGGCCCGTCTTCCGGACCGAGGCCAACTTCGTCCGCGTGGACATCTTTCCCACACGCGGCGGCGTGCCTGTCGCGGATCTGTCGGGAGCCGATTTCGAACTTCTCGAAGATGGCGTGCCGCAGAAGATCGAGACCGTCGAGTTCGTCCGGGTCAGGGCTGGCCTGGCCGACGAGCGGCGGGAACCGAACACCATCTCCCAGTCGCGCGAGGCGATGAAGGATCCGCGCGCGCGCGTCTTCGTCCTGTTCCTCGATGTTCCGCACGTGACCATGGGCGGCGCCTGGAATGTACGGGAACCGCTGGTACGTCTGCTCGACCGGATCCTTGCGCCCGACGATCTCATCGGCGTCATGACGCCGATGATGGCGGCATCCGACATCGTGTTCGCTCGCAAGACCGATGTCGTCGCCGGTGGACTGCGCGACCGCTGGCCGTGGGGGGAGCGATTCACCCTGCAGCGGGACGAGAGAGAGTATCTCTACGAGGCGTGCTATCCGTTCCCCGAGACCAGGGACGTGGTCGCTGAAATGATCGCCCGTCGCCGCGAACGCGCGACGCTGGAGTCGATGCACGAGCTCGTGTCGTGGTTGCGGACCGCGCGTGAGGAGCGCAAGGCCATCCTGACGGTGTCTGAGGGGTGGGCGCTGTTCGGCCGCAATGCGGACCTCACCCGCCCGCGCACGCTCAGCACAGGCGGGACCGAGCCGATTCCGGGCCCACAACCGATCGGCACCGGCCCTGATGGCCGCATCCGAATCGGTCACATCGATGGCTATGACACAGGATCGAAAACCGAGTGCGACCGCGACCGCCAGCACCTCTCGCAGATCGACAACGAGCGCTACTTCCGCGACATCATGGACGAAGCCAACCGCGGCAACTCCAGCTTCTACACGGTCGATCCCCGGGGTCTGCCGGTGTTCGACACGCCGATCGGTCCGGCCGTGCCCCCTCCGCCCTCGGTCGACCAGCGGATGCTCACCCATCGGATTGGCACGCTGCGCACGCTGGCTGAGAACACCGACGGTCTGGCGGTCGTCAACAGCAACGACATCGAGAAGGGTCTGCGGAAGATGGCCGACGACCTGAACTCGTATTACCTGATCGGCTACTACTCGACGAACACGAAGCTCGACGGACGCTTCCGCCAGATCAAGGTCCGGGTCACGCAGCCGGGGATCGACGTCAGGGCCCGTCGCGGCTACAAGGCGGCGACCGCACGAGAGATGACGGCGGCGGTCATGGCCGCACCGCCACCCGTGCCCGATCACGTAGCGGCCGCCCGGAACGCCCTGGCAGGGCTCGCGCGTCTGCGTCCATCGGCGCCGTTCCGGGCGCGCGCCATCATGGCTCAGGGTGAGGCGGCGGCGATCTGGGTGTCGGGCGAGGTCTCGACGCCCTCTCCCGAAGCGCGATCGGCAGAGGTGACGGTGAGCACAAGTGGTGGAACCGTCAGTGCCACGGCGCCGCTGGCAGCGGGGCAGCGGGCGTTTCTCATCCCCGTCGCGCTGACCGGACAGATCGGCGAACCCGTCGACGTCAGAGTCCGCATCGCGGAGCGACCCGGCCAGCCGCCATTGACAGAAATGATTCGCCTCGAAGTCGGCCCAGGTCTGTCGCAGCCGCTGCTGTACCGCCGCGGACCAGTGACCGGCAACCGCATCGAACCCACCGGAGAACCGAGTTTCAGCCGCACCGAGCGGGCGCGATTCGAGCTTCCGGAATCGGGCGACGTGAAGCCGACCGGCGGACGCATCCTCGATCGAAACGGCGCCGCGGTGGCGGTCCCCGTGACGCTCTCGGCACGGACCGATGGCGGTGGCCTGCGCTGGATCATCGCGGACGTCACGCTCGCGGCACTGGCGGCGGGGGACTACATCCTCGAACTGAGTAGTGCCACCGCGGGGACCGGGCAGACGATCCTCACGGCATTCCGAGTGACCCGGTAGCGCTCAGCTCTCGGCTCTCAGCTGACAGCTCGTTCCCGGAACACTGATTCTCCTGTGCTGCGCGTGGACTCGGGCCCGCTCCACGGCTATGCGATCGCGCAGCGGATCAGCCAGGTAGCCGGAGGTGCTGCGCGTGGAGGAAGGATCGCTCTACCCGGCGCTGCAGAAGATGCTCAGGAAGGGCTGGGTGCGGGCTGAATGGGGGCTGTCCGACACCAAGCGCCACGTTCGCTCGTACCGTCTCACTGCCGCCGGCCGCACGCAGTTGGAGTCCGAACGGGCCGGCTACGACCAGGTGAACCGTGCCATCAAGGCCGTCCTCAAGCTCGCCTAGAAGAATTCACCGATGCGCGCCTTATGGGTTTACTGATGAAAGAATTGCTGCGACGTATCTCGTACCTGTGGAACCGCCGCCGTCTGGAGCGGGAGATGGCCGAGGAGATGGCCTACCATCGCGGATTGATGTCGCCGGAC
>JACDBQ010000181.1 GCA_013694845.1 Acidobacteriota bacterium | reverse complement strand
GCGTAGCCAGCCGCCAGTACGAGCGCAGCCTGGAGTCCACCGGGTCCGCGATCCGGACGCGCGGGACCAGCAAGAGCGCCGTCAGCCGGCGCTTCGTCGCGAAGACCGCCGCGCAGCTGACAGCGTGGCAGGCCACGGCGCTTGAGACGCTGGACCTCGTGGCGCTGCTGGTCGACGGCGTCCACGTTGCCGAGCACTGCATCGTGGTGGCGCTCGGCATCGATGCCACCGGGGGCAAGCATGCCCTGGGCCTGTGGGAGGGATCGACCGAGAACGCGGCCGTGTGCCAGAGTCTCCTGGCCGATCTCCAGAGTCGCGGCCTCCGGACCGATCGCCGTCTGCTGGTGATCCTGGATGGGTCCAAAGCCCTGCACAAAGCCGCGACGCTGACCTTTGGTCCCGCCGCGCTAATCCACCGGTGCCCAGTACACAAGCTCCGCAATGTCTTGGAGCACCTGCCCGACGGGCAACGCGCCAGCGCCAAGGCCACGATGGCGCGCGCGTATCGGCAGACCGACGTGACGATCGCGCGGCGGCTGTTGCGGGATCTTGCCCGGCGGCTCGCTGACCGGTATCCCAGTGCCGCCGCCAGTGTGAAGGAAGGCCCTCGAAGACACCGTGGCCGTGCTCACACTCGGCATCTCAGAGCGCCTTCGTCACTCGCTCGCCACGACGAACGCGATCGAGAGCGTCATCGGCCGCACGCGCCACGTGAAGCGGAACGTGAAACGCTGGCGGGGAGGACAGATGGTCGTGCGAGGGGTCGCGGCCGGGCTTCTCGAAGCCGTCAAAGGCTTCCGTCGCTTGCAAGGCCATGCGGATATGCCGAAGCTCGTGGCCGCGCTACGCGCGCGCGATCAACAGCTCGGCCTCGTCGAGTCCGTCACGCAGGTCGCGTAGACTATGAATCGAGCCGCCTCTCAATTCCAACAGCGAGCGGGACATCTCCCGTCGGCTCCATTCGTTTGTTAGGCCGTTGGGCTGCTTCAACCCGTCACCGCTCCAGACGATGTCGCCGTTGACGAGGATCTCGTCGCGTTCGAAGGGCACGGCCGTTGCGACGCTCAGTTCCCACGACACATCGGCGCCGGCCAACCCGGCCAATGTCTTCATGGCGTCGCCGGGTTCATGTCAGAAACGCGGAACTGAAGTAGCGGTCCGTTCGTCACGAAGCTGCGTCCCGCCTTCAGCCCATCGAGGTACCGCTCCATCGTCAACTGTCCCGGCACCTTGACGTAGACCCGCGTCGTGCCCACTGCCATCGTGCGGAAGAAGTCCACCATCGCATCGGTGCCGGCAGAAGGGGCGACCCGCGCGCCGACGTTCAACAGTCGATACCAGGCCTCTGCGGTGCCAAGCTCGTCACTCCACAGGCATGCGAGCTCGATCGTGTCGACCTCGCCGAGGACGGCATCAGACACCAGCTCGAGCGGAATGCCGATGGGCGCTTCGCCGCCGAACGGGGCGCGCACGGTGACGGGATGGACCTACGAATTCACGCCCCCCTGCTTCCGAGTCTGCTGCAGCGCCTCGACGTTCGACCGGTCGTCGAGTCCGTACACCGGGTAGCCGGGTCCCCAGTACCACGGCCAGTACAGGGTCTTGATGCCGATGTGACCGGTGTGACCGAGAAAGTGCGAGCGCATCTCCTGGCCGAACTGGATCAGTGACGTCTCGCGGCGCGTCCAGGCAAAATATCCTTCGTCGATCCGGCGCGTGTGCAGGTTCGCCGAGAGCGGCGTGGCGACATCGAGATCTTCACCCTGCATCATCGGCACGAGCGCCTCGGGACGGAGCAGCGCCTGGCCGACGTAATTCAGGTGGAAATGATGATCGCCAGCGTACCAGTCTTCCATCGACGGACCCCCGATCGGCGGCAGACTCAGCGTCGTCGACGCCTGCTCCGCCGAACGCGCTGTTCCGACGGCTCGAGCGGGCAGGTGCTCGAAGCCGCGGCTCGCCATGACGCGGTACTCATTCGCCGGCATCTCGAATTCCAGGACGCCCGGCGAGTACATATAGAGGTGGCCGTTCTGGCCGTCGAGCCATGACTGCTGTCCTGCCGCGAACGCTGGATGCCCATCCTGGTCGACAACGTACAGGCGAGCGGGCGCCGGGCGGTCGTGGCCGGTGATCTGGGTGCGCACAATCACACGCATCGTTGGCGCCTTCCAGTCCCAGGTCGTCGGTGTGACCCGTTCGGGCACGCCGCCTGACGCAGCGATCGGCCACAGACCGAACACACCGCGCTCGTCCGCGCGTGCGAAGTAGATCGTGCCGCCAGGGCTCCAGGCTGGCATGATCGGGTGACCGCCGCCCGAGACGATCTCGGTGAGGGGCCCGCCGCTGACATCCATTACCTGCAGCGCCCACTCGGTGCGCGACTGCACAGGCAGCGGTACCGCGACCCGTCGTCCGTCGGCAGAGACGGCTGGACGCGCCAGCGAGGCAATCAACGCCAACGCCAACACACGCCGCACGCCCTTCGCATCCGTCACTGCCACTTCGTCGCCGCTGCCGCGCTTCGAGACGTAGACGACCGACCCAGCGGCTGCGGGCGCAGGTCGAGCCCGCGCGCATTCGTGATGCGCGTCTTCTCACCTGACGCGAAGTCGAGCCGGTAGATTTCGAGGTCGCCGCCCTCCCCCGACGCGTAGTAGAGGGCGTCCCCGCCGGGTGTGTAGGCCGGATCCAGCTCCGCGGCCGGGCCGGACACGAGAACAGTCTCGGCTCCCGTCGCGAGGTTCACTTCTACGATGTCGGTGTCTCGTGTGTCATCGCGAACGAAGGCGATCCGCCGGCTGTCGGGGTGCCATGCAGGACGTGAGTCGAGGCCGGCGCCCCTGGTGATGCGCTGCGCCGGTCCGCCTGCCGCCTCCATCGTCCAGAGCCAGCCGCGCGCGGAAAAGGCGATCGTCGCGCCATCGGGGGAGACAGCGGGATACGTGGGTCCGACCGAGTAGGTTGGGAATTCGTAGCCCTCGACGTAGACGTGATGGCCCTGACCGATACGCTGATAGCGGTTCGTCCATTGGGCCGAAATCGGCAACGCGCACCCGAGCAGAAGGGCGGTGACGGTGAGGCGGCGTTTGTTCATGGGGAATGGTATGCGAGGAGGCAGGGCTGGAGTATGCTGGCGCCGCGATCGAGGGTTCAAAGAGGTTCCAAGGAGGAACAGGCAGACCATGCACCGTTTACTGCTCGTGATTCTCTTACTGCTCGCGGCCGCCGTCTCGGAGGCGCAGAATCGCGCCGAGGACGAGTACACCCGCTACGAGCTGCTCGCCCCCGAGTCGTCGGCGTTCAGGATCATCTACGACGTGACGGCTGTCACGGCGGGCGCGCGCTTTTACTTCAATCCCATACGGAAGGGCAGCAGCGCCAGCGACGAGTCGGTAATTGATCTCGCCAGCGGCGAGCCGCTGAAGTTCGAGCAGATTTCAGGCGCGGCGGCACGTCGGGCGGGGCTGCAGGGCGCAGACCTCGAGGGTGAATACATTAAAGTGACGCTCGCACGGCCCGTTCCGCCCGGCGGCGAGGCGCGCCTCCGGATCATCAAGACATACAAGGACCCGAAGAGTTACTTCCGCGAGGGTGACGCCATCGTGTTCGATCGTCCACTCGGCATCAAGCGCAACGCCGTGGTGCTGCCGCCGAAGTTCGAGCTCATTGGGTGCAACGTCCCCGCGCAGATCCTGGAGGAGCCGGACGGCCGCGTCGGGATCAGCTTCATGAACACCTACCCCGGACAGGCGCCGCTGGTCCTTCGGGCGCGACCGATCGCCCCCCCCGCTCCATCCTCGCCGGCGCCCGCCGCCGCCGCGAGCAGCGTTTCGCCAACGCCGCCGTCGGCGGCGCCATCAGCCACACCGATGAACCGTATTCGAGTGACGGAGCGCGCATTCCAGGATCGTGAAATCGTGTACTTCCTGAAGGACCCGGCCACACACGCGTTCAGCCTGTACCACGATTACACCGAGCAGCGCGAGGG
>JACDBQ010000176.1 GCA_013694845.1 Acidobacteriota bacterium | reverse complement strand
TTCGATGAGCGCGTACAGGATGTTGGAGCGCCGGCGATAGACGTCGAGCGCAATGCGCCCGAGTGGCTGATCGAGCACGCCTCCCTTGATGCGGGCCCACGTTTCGCCCGCATCCGTCGACTTCCAGATTCCGCTGCCGGAGCCTCCGCCGTTCATGCAGCAGGCCGTGCGACGGCGCTGATACATGGACGCATAGAGGACCTTGTTGTCCGTCGAATCCATCACCAGGTCGTTTGCGCCGGTATCGTCGTCGACCTTGAGGACCTGCTTCCACGTCCTGCCGCCGTCAGCCGTTTTGTACACGCCGCGCTCTCCACCCGACCCCCACAGCGCGCCTGTCGCCGCGACGAAGACGATGTCGTTGTCACGCGGGTCGATGACGACCCGGTTGATGTGACGCGAGGTCTTGAGACCCATGTGGCTCCAGGTCTTTCCACCGTCGCCCGACTTATAGACGCCGTCTCCCCACGAGGTGCTCTGGCGATTGTTCGATTCCCCCATGCCTGCCCAGACGAGATCCGGATTCGTCTGCGACACCGCCACGTCACCCACCGACATCAGCCCATGGTCCTGGAGCTGGGCTTCGAAGGTGGTGCCGTTGTTGGTGGTTTTCCACACCCCTCCGTGTGCCGTGCCGACGTAGAAGAGCGCCGGGTTCGCTTCGAACACAGCGACATCGGAGATGCGGCCCGACATCGACGCCGGACCGAGCGGGCGGAAGCGCAGGGAGTCGAAATCGCCACGGGCCGGTGCCGTCGGCGCCGGCTGGCTCCGACCGACGGTGGTCGTGGCCGCCAGCGTGGCCCCGAGCACGAGCACGGGGATAATCAGCCGAAAATGCTTCATGCGGGAACGTGCCTCCGGGCAAAGTATGCAGTGGATTTCGGGCGCCATGGGCCACGGGCCGTGCGGCGATACGGCGCTGGAGTGGATACGCCAGCGAAGCGGACGGATTTACCCAGCTCGAATATGAGCCCTCTGGCGCGAAGCTAATTGATAACGCCTTCGACGTGCACGACAACCCGCCCGTCTTCGGTGCCGACGTGCAGCTTGGTCAGGTAGTCGAGCACCCGGGCCTGACCATGCTGCGCCGCGATCGTGCGCAGGTCGACGAGGATCCGTTCGCCGTCAAGCCGTACGCCCGGTGGGAGCATGCCGGCGATGGCGCCTCCCGCGAGCCCGAACAGCCCGCTCAGCGTCACCAGGCGAAGCACGAGTACCGGTGAATCCGGCAGCCGCGGCTGCTCTTCGACGAGGAGCCTGAGGGTCATCGCCGGCAAGAGCGACATCCTGGGTACGATCCGCACCGAGAAGCGATCGCCGGCCTCCGGATGGATCGCCACGCTGCGTACCGGTGCACCTGGCGGGAGGGAAGCCGACAGGGCCATGTTGACCAGGCCTTCAGACACGGGAATCGTGGCGACGATCTGCGTTCCGCTGATGTCGCGGAACTGCGAGGTCTGCAGGTGTTGAAGGATGTCGTGCGCGCGCTCGTCCACAGCCCTAGCCTCGCATGTCTGACATGAAGCCGAACTGCCGTTCGCACATCAAGAGAATTGTTTCCGGGGGAGAGTGGAAGTGTGGGAAAAACGCTTCAGGCTCCCGGGTTGTCCCGAAAGCCTGAAGTCTGGAAGCGCGCTGGAGCTAGAAGCGGAAGCCTATTTTTCGAAGCCGAAAGCCTACCTCTTGATCTGCGGCGTAGCTGGGCAGGCGCCCTCGACTTCACGCATATCCGTCACTTCGAACTCGGGCAGGTTGATCTTGTCCGGTCCGAGGCTGTTGTCCCGCGCAGGGGCTCCGGCGGTCCCGGCGGCCATGTCGTTGCGCGAGGCGTCGACACGCCCTGTAACTTCTACCCGCTTGCCGACGACTGCGCGCAGGCGCTCATCGGCAATTTTCTCGAGCTTGTACACCTTGGTTGCCGTTGAGCTCGGGATAGTGCCGGCCGTTCCGGCGGTGCCTGTCGGGGGCGTCGTGCCGGTCGTGCCTGCCGTCGCGCTGGACCCCGAGGCGCTGTCAGAAGCCACAAGGATGTAATCCTCCATCATTCCAGCCTTCTCAGCGACGTTCGGGGTACGGCCTGGAACATCGGCCTCCTTATAGACACAGCCAGTTACGGTGCTCGTCGCCGTGTTCTGCATCGACGCGGTTGGGGGCGGCTGGGTCTGTGGGGGATAAGTCTGGGGCTGAGACTGTGGGGGCTGCGTCTGGGGTGTCTGCGCGCTCACGCCGGCGATCGACATCGCCATCACGGCGGCGGCACCGCTCATCCATAACCTTTTCATCGTTCTCGTCTCCTTTAACTGTTGGGCTTACCGATTCCCGTCAGCTATCGAATGATGCAAAGTCAAAACCTGAGGTCGCCCGAGCACAACAACGGCGGCTCGGACATGCCAGCTCGGTGTTGTGCTCTTGTACGGCCCGGGCTACTTGCTCACCTGGCTCGTCGGCGTCGTCGTCTCCTTCTTCTTGAACAGCGGGGTCACGTCGCGCTTCCCTCGCTCGAGGAATGGCACGCCCTTGTCCATCCATTCGGGCCGGGGCTTACCGAGCAGGTAGTGGTCGAAGAATTCATCCATGTGCACGGTCCAATGCTTCATGTTCTCGCGGCTGCGGAGCCCGTGTCGCTCGCCGTTGTAATTGAACATGTAGCCCTCCTTGCTCAGCCGACGGAGTGCCGTGATGAACTCGATCCCCTGATACCACGGAACCGCATCGTCTTCATCGTTGTGGATGGTGAGATACGGCGTCTGGATCTTCTTCACCCAGAAGATGGGCGAGTTCTCGATGAACTGCAGCGGCGCGTCCCACGGTGGCGCGCCGATGCGGCTCTGCGTCTTCTCGTACTGGAACGCGCGCGACATGCCCGTGCCCCAGCGGATGCCGCCGTAGGCGCTGATCATGTTCGACACAGACGCCCCGGCTTCCACGGCGGCGAACAGCTTGGTACGCGTGATCAGGTGCGTGATCTGGTAACCGCCCCAGGAGTGACCCTGGATACCGATCCGCTTCGGGTCGATGTAGCCCTGCGCGACGACCGTGTTCACGGCCGGGATCACGCACTTCTCGGCCGCCTCTCCCGGGTAACCAGTGGTGTAGACGATATCGGGCCGAAGCAGGACGTAGCCGTTACTGACGTAGCGCGGGATGTTGATGCTCGTGGCGACGTTCGGCGCGCTGAAGCTATGGAGGCCCTGGGTCAGCTCCTCGTAGATGTAGACCATCAGCGGGTACTTCTTCTTCGGGTCGAAGTCGTCCGGCTTCGTGAGGATCGCACGGAGCGTCTGGCCATCGGCATTGATGTACTCGATCAGCTCCGACTTGCCCCACGTGAACTGTGACAGCTGGGAGCCGACGCTCGAGACTTTCTTCATCTCTTTGAAGGACAGGTCGCTGGTCCAGAGGTCGGGGAACTCCTCGAAGCGCGAAAGCGCGAAGACGACCGTGTCGGCGTTCTTGGCCTTGTTCACCGCGCCGAAGGCCTTGTCGAGCATCACCACTTTCTCGGGCGCCGCCGTCGTCGCCAGGTTGGCGAGGCGGTAGAACCCGGTCGCGCGGGTGCGGTCGTCGGTGGCGGACAGGAGCAGCGGCTTGTTCGCCGGCACCACCCGTTCCTCCGGGTCCATCGACCGGTAGCGGAAAGCCACGCGGGCGGCGCGCCCGGCGCCGCTGGTCACGTTTCGTGCGCCCGTTCCGTCGGGCTTGACCTCCCAGATGTCGAACTGATCGTAGAGCAGGAGGGAGGTGTCATTCGCGGTCCATCCGGCGGTGCCGTAGGCGCCGGGCAGATCGGGGGTGTCATTCTCCTGCTGGAAGCGAACCTTCAATTTGTCGGTCAGGTTCGCGCGCACGCCGTCGGCGACGCGGTAGGTGAACCAGTGACCGGTTGCTTCATCGAAGTAGAGGAGGTACTTCCCGCCGGCCGACATCGAGGTCGAGTTGCTCCCCCAGTGATCCAGCACCCTGCTGGGTTTGCCGGTCTTCAGGTCCAGGAGGAACACGTCGTTGTACGACTGGTCCCACGAGGCTTCCATGCGATAGGGGATGTCCGACATCCCGATCGCGCGCGACAGATCGTCACCGGGAGAGACGGTGGGCAGGTCCGGCGTGGCGAGTTGCACGAACTTCTTGTCGGCAAGATGGAACACGGCGCGATAGTTCCGCGTGCGCTCCTGGTCTGCCCGGACGCGCTGCATCGGTTGCAGCAGCGGATCCTTCGCCGACCAGAGATCCACCGCGATCGGCTGTGGTGCTGCAGGATTGCCGGTAGGATCGGCTGGTGCGTCTGGCGGCGGTCCGGTCGCCAGGAAAATGCGCCCGCCGTCCCGGGAGAATCTCGGCGCGGCGTTGTCTGCGACGACCATGCCCTTCGGTACCCCCGCGGTCATGGCGGACACCAGTTCCACGGCCTTCGGCTCTCCTGATTTCCAGTAGTAGACGCGATAGGGCGCGACCGGCTTCTCGAACCCCACCTGGTCGCTGAGAAACGTGATCTGCCGTCCGGCATCGTCGAACGCGATGCTCCGGTAGCGTCCCTTTCCCGAGTGCAGCGTGGTGACGAGGCCATCGGTCATTCGGCGGGCGAAGGCGCCGTCCTTCGCGGCGTCATTCGAGGAGACCGCATACGCGAGGTAGGTGCCCTTCTGGTTCCACACGTACTCGGTGATTTCCGGAATCGTGGTCTGTTCGCCGGTCGACAAGTTGCGGAGAATCAAGTCGGAGCCGGGTTGTTTTCGCTCGCGGGTGTTCGGTGTCGCGCCCCGCCCTTCGCCCTGGCCTCGCCCGGTGGCTGCCGGGG